>JASHVQ010000175.1 GCA_030044485.1 Methylovirgula sp.
GCGAAGCGATCAAATCGCGGCTTGAGACGGACGGCGATTTCGTGTCGGATCTGCATCTGTGGCGGCTCGGCCCGGGGCATCGGGCGGCGATCATTTCGATCGTCAGCGACCATCCGAAATCGCCGCAGGAGCACAAGGCGCGTCTCGCCGACCTGCCGGGTTTGAGCCACGTGACGATTGAAGTCTTGACCTGCCCCGGCACGCGATGAACGGGCGATTGCGAGACCCATGACCTGGCGCGAGTCCCTATCACGGCGTGACTTTCGCAATGGCGGTCACGTGCTTTATCTGAACAGCCGGCATCGCGCGCTCTATTATGCGGACATCGGCAAGGACGTCGCCGCATTCATACCCTCGCCCGACGCGCAAGTGCTCGACTATGCCTGCGGCGAAGCACTCGCCGCGGATTTCATCGCCGCGAAATGCGGGCGGCTCTATCTTTACGATCCCATTCCCAAGATCGAATCGACGCTGCGTGGACGCACCAAGGCCCACCCGGGAATCACGGTGCTCAACCGCGCCCAGCTCGAGACTCTGCCGGATTCGAGTCTCGACCTCATGATCTGCAATTCCGTGTTCCAATATCTCAGCCGCGAGGAGTGCGCCGCGCTCGTCGCGTTCGCCGCGGCAAAATTGAAGCTCGGCGGAAAACTCATCGTCGCCGACATCATCCCTCCGCATGTCGACGCGCTGACCGATTCCTGGGCGCTTGTCGAATTCGCATATCGCGGCGGCTTTCTGTTCGCCGCCTTGCGCGGCATCGCCGCGACGTTTTTCCGCCGCTACCGGCGGGCGCGCGGCAGGATCGGGCTGACGACGTTCGCCATTCCCGACATGCAGCGCCTGCTCGCCACGCGCGGCTTCGAGACGCGGCGCGTCGAGCGCAACATCGGCCCCAACCAGTCGCGCATGACCTTCGTCGGCAAAAGAGTGTGAGGTCAGGCGAGCTGAAGCGCGAGCCGGCGCATGAAACCGATGCCCGATTCGAGCTGGGCGATCTCGATATATTCGTCGGGTTGATGCGCCTGGTCGATCGAGCCGGGGCCGCAAACGACGGTCGGAATCCGCGCCGCCTGGAATTGCCCGGCTTCGCTGGCGAAAGAGACGGTGACCGTGCGCTCCGCCTGTGCCGCCTTCAACGCCAGAATTTCGGCGCGCGAACCGGGGGTCGGCGCCAGCGCCGGAACTTCGGTTTCGGTCTTTGTCTCGATATGCAGTTTCGGGCCGGCGAGCCCCGCCGCATAGGCCTCGATATGGGCGAGCGCCGCATCGCGCGGCGCGCCCGGCAGGCCGCGAAACTCCCAATCGAAGACGCAATGTTTGGCGAGGATGTTGCGCGCCGTGCCGCCGTGAATGACGCCGACGTGAATTGTCGAAAAGGGCGGATCGAAGCGCGGGTCGCGCCGCGTCCCGAGGCGGTCGCCGAAACGGTAGAGTTCGGCAATCAGCGCGCAGGCGGCCTCGATCGCGCTGGCGCCAAGTTGCGGCTTGGCGGAATGCGCTTCGCGACCCTTCACGACCGTCCGGTAGGTCGAGATGCTCTTGTGCGCATCCGCGACCTGCATCGACGTGGGCTCGCCGACGATCACCGCGCCGGGACGCGGCAGAGTGGTCCCAAACCGGGCAATCGTGTCGAGACATCCGCTGCAGCCGACTTCCTCGTCGTAGCTCAGCATGATGTGAATGGGCCGCTTGAGAGGCGCCGTCTGAAACTCCGGGATCATGGCGAGACAGAGCGCGTCGAAGCCCTTCATGTCGCAGGCGCCGCGTCCGTAGAGACGGCCGTCGGCGCGGCGCAGGCTGAAGGGATCGCTCGTCCAGGCCTGGCCCTCGACGGGGACGACGTCCGTATGGCCGGAGAGTAGGACGCCGCCGTCGGCTCTCGGGCCGATCGTCGCAAAAAGCGTGGCTTTGTCGCCGCGCCTGTTCGGCACTTTCGCGTAATCGACGCCACGCTCCGCAAGATAGGCTTCGACGTCGGCGGCGAGCGCCAGATTGGACTTGGCGCTTTCGGTATCGAAGCGGACGAGCCGCTGGAGAAGGTCAAGAGTTGCGGCAAGCCGGTCCGCGCCGGCCTCGGAAGCAAGTGCGCTCACTCTGGATCCAACGCTAATTCAGGACACGCGCGATGAAGGGCGAATCGAGCGAAAAGACCGGGATCTCCGCGTCGAAAACGTCGCCTTCCTCGCTCACCATCCGGTAAGTTCCGGTCATGATGCCCGAGGGCGTCGTAAGCGGGCAACCGGACGTATAGCGAAAACGCTCTCCCGGCTTGAGCACCGGCTGCTCGCCGACCACGCCCGGGCCGCGCACCTCTTCGAGCCGGCCGTTGGCATCGGTGATCTTCCAGTGTCTCGCGGTGAGCTGCACGGTGTGCGCACCGCAATTGGCGATCTCCACCGTATAGGCCCAGAAATAGGTCGCCTCATCGGCGTCGGAACGTTCCGGCACGAATTCGGGCATGACGGTGATCTGGATGCCTTTGGTAACGCGGCTGTACATGAATTGGTCCTCACATCGGATATCGCGATGCAAGAGACGCCAATCTATCACCCGCAGGTCGCAAGCGCAAAAAACCGCGCCGGCTTGCATGCGGCGCGCGGCCGGATTCCACAATGGCCGGCAGCGCGGCGCGGTGCGATAATGGCGGGCGTTCCGCCCGCAGAACCATGACCGAAGAACCGCAGCGAATTCGCCTTCGCGTTTATTACGAGGACACGGACTTCTCCGGCTTCGCGCAGCACGTCGCCTATCTGCGTTTCTTCGAGCGCGGCCGCAGCGAATTTTTGCGCGCCTATGGCGTCGTCCAGTCCGACCTGTTCGCGGCGCGCGGTCTGGCCTTCGTGGTGCGCAGGATTTGCGTCGAATACATAAAGCCGGCGCGCATGGACGACGAGCTTTGGGTGGAGACGGAAATTGCCAGGATGGGCGGGGCTTCGATCGAGATGGCGCAAAGAATTTTACGCGCAAAGGAGGTGCTGGCGATCGCCCATGTGCGGGTCGCCGCCGTGGCCGGCGGCCGGGCGCAGCGCTTGCCGGCCGAGATTGGCGCCAAGTTCGGGCGTGGCGAGAATGGCTCGTGAGGCGGCGTCCCCGAGCCGGCCGAGGTGCCCGCGGTCGGCTCGGGAATTGCAAATCTTCGTGGCGGGCCGCGGCGCGCTTGCGCCGGCAAGGTCAGATATCGTAACTCCATGTTAACCTTGAGGATGGCTCAAATAAGCGGCTGACATTTAAGCGGTCGGGCAACCCGGACAGCCCAAGAAATGACCGAATTGCGGGTAAGGACAGGCCTAATCATCAGTCCGATCTCGGAATTCTAGGATTTTCTCGGAATTGCGCATCCGGATTTGGATTAAATGGCCGCCCAGCCGCCGGCATGCGGCTTTTTGCGGCCTCGGCGCTGAAGTGACATGTTTCAGTGCCGCTTTGCGGGGACAAATGACATGAATCCAGCCGACATCGCCGCTTCCGGAGCCGCGGAAGTCTCGCTCTGGAGCATGTTCCTGTCGGCGCATTTCGTGGTGAAGCTGGTCATGATCGGCTTGCTCGGCGCCTCGATCTGGTGCTGGGCGATCATCATCAACAAGGTGATGCTGTTCTCCAAGGTCCAAAAGGCCATGGATCGCTTCGAACAGGCCTTCTGGTCCGGCAATTCGCTCGAGGAACTCTATGCCACCTTGTCGTCGCGTCCGACGAGCGGGATGGCGAGCCTTTTCGTCGCGGCCATGCACGAGTGGAAGCGCTCCGTGCAGACGGCGACGAGCTCCTTCATGGGGCTGCAGACGCGCATCGAGAAAGTCCTCGACGTGACCATCGCGCGCGAGGTCGAGAAGCTCGAATCGCATCTCCTGGTTTTGGCGACTGTCGCTTCGGCCGGCCCCTTCATCGGCCTGTTCGGCACGGTCTGGGGCATCATGACTTCGTTCCGCTCGATCGCCGCTTCGCGTAACACCTCGCTCGCGGTCGTGGCGCCGGGCATCGCCGAAGCGCTGTTTGCAACGGCGATCGGTCTTTTCGCCGCGATTCCGGCGCTGATCGCTTACAACAAGCTGCAGGCCGACGTTGCGAAAAAGCAGGCGCAGCTCGAAGGCTTTGCCGACGAATTTTCCGCGATCCTGTCGCGCCAGATCGACCAGCATGGGGCGCGCGATCGCGCCGCTTGAACGGCGTATTGGCCGACGAGGTTCGGGCAGAGGAGAGTAACCACATGGCAATGGGCGCAACGCAGACGCGCGCGGGCGGCCGGCATCGGCGCGGCGTGCCGCGCTACAAGGCCATGTGCGAGATCAACATGACGCCCTTCATCGACGTCATGCTGGTCCTGCTCATCATCTTCATGGTCGCCGCGCCGCTGCTCGCCACCGGCGTGCCGATCGACCTGCCGCACACCAAAGCCTCGGCCCTCAACATCGAGCAGAAGCCGCTTTC
>JASHVQ010000176.1 GCA_030044485.1 Methylovirgula sp.
CGACTCCATGTTCGCCGCTAAGACAGCCGCCGACCGCGACGCAGAGCTTCAGGATCTCCGCGCCCGCCGCCTCAGCCTTCGCCTGCTCTGCGGAATCGTTGATGTTATAGAGAACAAGCGGGTGAAGATTGCCGTCGCCGGCATGAAAGACATTGGCGACGCGCAGCCCATGCGCGGCGACGATCTCGCCGACACGCTGCAGCACGTTGGGCAATTGCCCGGTCGGAATCACCCCGTCCATGCAGATGTAGTCGGCGACGCGCCCCGTCGCGCCGAAGGCGGATTTGCGACCTTTCCAGATGGCCGCCGTCTCCATGGCCGATTTCGACTCCCTTATGGTCGTGACGCCATGGCCCTTGGCAATCTCGACAATACGCGCCAGTTCCGCCTCGATCTCGGGCTGCGAGCCCTCGACCTCGACGATCAGCAGCGCGCCGACATCGAGCGGATAGCCGGCATGCGAAAAGGCCTCGCAAATCTCGATCGCCGGCTTGTCCATGAATTCGATGGCGACCGGAATGATTCCGGCCCCGATGATCGCCGCGACGCAAGCTCCCGCCTGTTCGCTGGTCGGGAAGCCGAAGAGAACGGGACGCGCATCTTCGGCGGCGCGCAAGATGCGCAGCCTGGCCTCGGTCACGATGCCAAGCTGGCCTTCCGAGCCGACGACGAGGCCCAAAAGATCGAGGCCGGGCGCATCGAGACAGGCGCCGCCGATCTCCACCGTCGTGCCGTCGACCAAAACCATTTTGACGCCGAGAATATTGTTGGTGGTCACGCCGTATTTGAGGCAATGCGCGCCGCCCGAGTTCATGCCGATATTGCCGGCGATCGTGCAGGCGAGCTGCGAGGACGGATCGGGCGCATAGAAGAAGCCCTTGGCCGCCACCGCCTCGCTTATGGCGAGATTGGTCACTCCCGCCTCGACCCTGATCGTGCGATTGGGGTAGTCGATCTCGAGGACGCGGTTCATCTTGCCGATGCCGATGACCACCGCGTCTTCCTGCGGAATGGCGCCGCCGGCCAGCGACGTGCCGGCGCCGCGCGCCACGATTTTCACGCCCTCGCCATGCAGGAACTTCATCACCGCGCTCAGTTCTTCGGTCGTGCGCGGCAGGACGACGGCGAGCGGCATGCGCCGGTAGGCGGTGAGCGCGTCGGTCTCGAAGGCGCGGCGCTCGTCCTCGCTCGAAATGACACATTCGGCGGGCAGAAGCCGCGCCAGCCCTTCGAGGATCGCGGGACGGCGCGCCAGAATACCGGGATCCGGCTCGGGAATGAGAATGCCGCTCATCGGGGGTTCCTGACGCCGCGATTATCCCACGCCGCGGCCTATTCCGCCAGCACGCGGGCCGGCGGAAAGGCGACCTCGACCAGCGTGCCTTCGTGCTTCTTGCTGCGGATCGTGAAAGCGGCGCGGTTGGCCTCGACCAGCGCCTTGGTCAGCGGCAGGCCGAGCCCGGTTCCCGCCGACTGCCGCGAGGTCGCAAGCTGCCGGAAAGGCTCGAGCGCGGTTGCGATGTCATGTTCCGACATGCCGATGCCGGTGTCGCGAATGCGGATCACCGCATTGCCGACGTCGGTCAGCGCCGTCGTGACGATGACCTGCCCGCCGGGCTCGTTGAACTTCACGGCATTGGACAGAAGATTGAGCAAAATCTGCCGCAGCGATCGCTCGTCGGCGACTATTTTCGGCAGATGCGGGGCGAGCGCGAGGCGCATGATGACGCGCTCCTGATTGGCCTGCGGCTGCATGAGGGCGACGCATTCCGCGATGATTTGATTGATGTCGACGGAGACGAAGTCGAGATCGAGCTTGCCGGCCTCGATCTTCGACAGGTCGAGCAGATCGTTGACGAGGCTCATGACATGCGCGCCGGAGGTATGGATGTCGCGCAGATAGTCGCGATAGCGCTCGTTGCCTATCGGCCCGAAGCGCTCCTCCATGATGACTTCAGCGAAGCCCAGAATCGCGTTGAGCGGCGTGCGGATTTCGTGACTGACCTTGGCGAGGAAGTCGGATTTGAGCGCGCTCGCCCGCTCCGCCTGCTGGCGGGCGATCTCAAGCTCCTGTTCAACTTTCTTCCAATGCGTCAAGTCGCGGAAAAGCGCGCAGAATTTCTGTTCGCCGCTGTCGGTTTGCGCGGCGCCGATGCGGCCGAGCGTCATGAAGATCGGGATCAGGCCGCCCTGCTTGGCGCGGCCGGTGATCTCGCGCCCGTCGTTGAGGAGGCTGGCGACGCCATTCGCCTTGAGGCCATGGAAATAATCCTCGACCTTGTCGCGGCTCTCGGGGGCGATCAGCATGGTGAAGGGCTGGCCGATCACGTCGCTTTGGTCGAATCCGAAGAGCGCCTCGCCGGAGCGGTTGAGCGTCAGAATGCGCCCCTGCGAATCGAGCACGGCGAGGCCGTCGGTGGCGGTGTCGAGGATGGCGCCGAGCTCGCGCGCCTCATTTTTGTAGCCCCGCAACTCGGCCTCGAGCCTCCCGTCCCTCTCCTCTTCGCGACGCAAGCTCAACAGAGTGGCGGGCATGTGATCCCATTCGATCGAATGCATGCGGACGCGCATCGCTATGGCGCCGCCCGTCGCGGTGCGCAAGCCGATCGACTCGGTGCCGGGCGCCGGCTGCTGCTCGAAAATCCGCGCCATGCCGCCCGCCGCATGCAGCGCGTCCTCGTCGGCAAATCCTAAAAGATCGAGCAGGGTGCGGTTGGCGTAGATGGCGACGTTGTCGCGGCTGACGATCAGCCCAAGGCCGAGCCGATCGAGGATCGACGCGGCATTGCGGCCGAGTTGCGCCATCGTATCGGCGAGCGCGAGCTGCGCCAAACCTTCCTCCGAAGCCCCGGCTAGGGGCGCGGCTCCGGTTGGGCCGCTGTCATTGGCCGCCCCTTCCTTGAGAGCATCGGCGATCCTCTGGAAGGCCGATTCCTCTTCGGAGGACAGAGCCGCGTTCTCGGATCCCGTCTCTTCGGGCTCCGCCGATTTGTTCGCAGGAAAACGCAATTGCACGACATTGCTGGGCGGCCGAGACACCGCATCTTCGGCGGCCTCCGCCATCAAGGAACGCGGCTCGGCGGCAGCCAGCCTGTCGATATGAATCACGCCGAAACCGCGATAGCCGTCGAAGCGACGCTCGTCGTCGAAGGCGGCAAGCCCGCCGAGACTTACCGGAACGGCGGCGGCGGCCCCGGCAATCGGCCATAAAACTTCGATGCCGCTGAACGTCTCGCGCCCGGCAAAGGCGCGGCCAAGCTGGCCGTCCGGCTCGCGCTCAAGATGTTTGGCGACGTCTGCGAAGTCGCGGCCGAGAAGATTGGCGGCGGCTGCGCCCACCACGTCCGCCAGGGGCGGCGTGATCTCCGTGATCCTGTCATGCGCGTCGGTGCGCCAGAGAAAGCGAATGTTGCCGCGCCCTCCCCTGAGACGCGCCGCGAGAATCTCGCGGATCTCGTCGAGCGGCAGAACCGGAGCCTCAGGCGCCGCCTCCACGTCCTCGGGCGGCTCTGCCGCGGCTTTCAGCCCCTGCAAAAGACGCGGCTTTACCCCCAGCGCCGCGGCGACGAACAGCCGCTTCTCGCCGGCCGCTCGGCGGCAGAGGAAGGTCAGGACCTCTTCCGTTCCGTTCAGAAAAAAGCTCAGCCGCTCGAGGCGCGACGCCCCGCCCGGCGCCTCCGCGAGCGCCAAGAGCCGTTTTGCGCCCGGATCCTCGCCGAAGACGAGGCGTTGCGACAGCGCCGTCAGATCACCGACGCCGAAAAGCGCCAACATCAGCTCGCTGGCAAAGACGATTTTGCGCTCGTTCGGCACGAGCGCCAGAGCCGGAACCTCGGCCTCCCCCAAGGACAGAGCCTTGAGCGCGTCCTCGACGTCCTTCGACGTGATGCCGGGTTCGCAGGAATAGGCCTTCATCGCGGCAGAGGCGCTCCCCGAATCGAAATTTTAAAGGCCCCTCCGCCGCCACGGATAGCCTTAATGAAAACCTAATGATAGTCGCTGGGCCGGTCCACACGTCGAGTCGCGTTGCACCCAAATTGATCGATTCATTGTTAACCCGCGCCGGGCCCATGGGCTAAAGTCCTGTTCGGCAGTGGGTTTTGCACGCCGTGCCGGGGTGGCGCGCCTTGCAATCGAAGGGGCGGGCTCCTAATTTGCGCCAAGCTTAACGCCGCCATAGCTCAGCTGGTTAGAGCGCTAG
>JASHVQ010000177.1 GCA_030044485.1 Methylovirgula sp.
ATGGCAAGAAATTCGCGGTCATCGTCAACGAATTCGGCGAGATCGGCATCGACAACGATCTCGTCGTGGGCGCCGACGAGGAAATTTTCGAGATGAACAACGGCTGCATCTGCTGCACGGTGCGCGGTGATCTCATCCGCATCATTGAAGGGCTGATGAAGCGCAAGGGCAAGTTCGATGCGATCATCGTCGAGACGACAGGCTTGGCCGATCCCGCACCCGTGGCGCAGACGTTTTTCGTCGATGCCGATGTCGAGAAAGCGGCGCGGCTCGACGCGGTCGTGACCGTGGCCGACGCGAAATGGTTGGTCAAGCGCCTGAAGGACGCGCCGGAGGCGAAGAATCAGATCGCTTTTGCCGACGTGATTCTGCTCAACAAGACAGACCTCGTCAGCGCCGAGGACTTGCGCGAGGTCGAGGCGCGTATTCGGGCGATCAACCCCTACGCCAAGCTGCATAAAACCGTGAATTGCAGCGTACCGATCGACACTGTGCTCGGCCGCAACGCTTTCGACCTCGATAGGATCCTCGAAATCGAGCCGGAATTCCTCGAGACCGACGATCATGGCCATGATCATGGCCATCACGACCATGACCATGGCCATCACGACCATGACCACCATGACCATGAGCATCACGACCATGAGCATCACGACCATGAGCACCAGCATCATGGTCACGCGCAGCACGGCAACGGCCATGGGCGCGGGCTCAAGCACTACCACGACGAGGAAATGCAGTCGGTCGCGCTGTCGCTCGATGGCGACGTCGATCCGAAGAAATTCCTGCCCTGGCTCAATCAATATGTGCAGAAAGAAGGGCCTTCGATCCTGCGCACGAAGGGCATCGTCGCTTTCAAGAACGAGCCGAAGCGCTTCGTCTTTCAGGGCGTGCACATGATTCTGGAAGGCGATTTGCAGCGTGATTGGAAACCTGCCGAGCCGCGGCGCAGTCGCCTCGTCTTCATCGGCCGCAATTTGAAAGAGGACGAAATCCGCCGCGGTTTCCTGGCTTGCGCCGCGTAGCTCGCTTCAAAAGCGTCGCATGACACGCACCTCGCTGACCGAAAACCTGACGCCGATCGCCGCCTGTGCTCATGTGACGGGAGCCTTTTTCTTGAACGGCGTTGCGGTTCTGGCGCTCGGCGACGGCACCGCGCTGCGCCTCGAGCAGGGCGGCGAAAGGCGCGTCGAGCTCCATAAAGATGCGGCGATTCTCGTAGCGACACGCGCCGGCGAAAGACTCGTCACCGGCGGCGATGACGGCCGTGTCGTGGCCATGGATTCGCAAGGATCGGTCGAAGAATTCTCCCGCGAAGACGGCAAATGGATCGACGCGCTCGCCGGCCGCGGGGATTCTTCGCTTGCTTGGTCGAGCGGCCGACACGTCGTCGCCCGCGATGCGCAAGGCGCGCTGCACCATTTCAGCGCCCCTTCGTCGGTGCGCGGCCTTGCCTATGCGCCCAAAGGCTATCGGCTGGCGATCGCCCATTACAATGGCGTGACGCTCTGGTTTCCGAACGCCGCCGCGGCGCCCGAGGTTCTTTCCTGGAAGGGCTCGCATCTCGACGTGTCATTTTCGCCGGACGGACGCTTTCTCGTCACGTCGATGCAGGAGAATGCGCTGCATGGATGGCGCCTCGCCGACAAGCGTGACATGCGGATGAGCGGATATCCGGCGAAAACCCGGTCCTTTTCCTGGTCGAGCGACGGACATTGGCTGGCGACCTCGGGGGCAGAGGCCTGCATCGTCTGGCCATTCAAGGACAAGGACGGGCCGATGAAAAAGCCGCCGCGCGAATGCGGCGTGCGGTCGGCCAAGGTCTCGCGCGTCGCGTTTCATCCCAAGACGCTGGTGGTCGCCATAGGCTATGAGGATGGCTGGGTGCTTCTCTGCCGCCTCACCGACGCCGCCGAAATTCTCGTGCGCAAGCCGCTGAGCGAGGGGCACGATCCCGTCGCGGCGCTTGCTTGGGACGACGATGGACGGCGGCTCATGTTCGGTACAAGCGACGGCAACGCCGGCGTTGTCGCCATGCCGTAGGGCGTGCGGGCCAGGTGTCGCAAGGGTTTCGGGCGCGCGCCCGCAGGCAGCCAAGCTGCTCGGAATGACCTATATTGAGGGGACACCGCGAATTCCGGGCAGGGAGAAGGACACGTGATCATCGGCCGCATCGCCTTGTTTTTCGCGCTCCTGCTCGGCGTGGCAACGACGCAGATGCCGGAATTCTGGCAGCAATATCGTCAACGTCTGGGCGGCGCGATCGACGAGTTGAGCGCGATCGTAGCGCAATTCGACACACAGGCCGCCGCGCAAAACCTGACCGAAACCGCGGCCATCGACCGGCTCGAGGAAAATCCCGATCCGCTCGTCGAAGGGCGCGGCGATGAAATGCAGCGTCTCATCGCACGGCTGACGAAATTGAAGCGCGCCGCCGCGGCCTTCAACGATCCGAACGTTGCTGGCCGGTGGGTGATTCTGTTCGAGACGTTCGATCCCTATATTGCGCGTCGCGCCTATGAGACATTCCAGCCCGCCATCCCCACGACAACGGAAGGATTCCTTGCCGGCATCGTCGGCTTCGTCGTCGGCGGCGGCTTGGTGCATCTCATTGGCCTGCCGATCCGGCATCGCCGCAAATTATTCGGCCGCCGCCCGAAGCCGGATACGGCCGAACCACTCGTTAAAGCCTAGCGCGCATGCATCCGAACGTTCTTTCGATCGCAGGGCTCGATCCGTCGGGCGGGGCCGGCGTTCTGGCCGACATAAAGACGTTCGCGGCGCTGCGATGCCACGGACTGGCCGCGGTCACCGCCTTGACCGCACAGAATACGCGCGGCATTGCCGGAATTCAGATTGTCGCGCCTCAATTCGTCGGCGCGCAGCTCGATGCGCTTTTCGGAGACATCGAGATCGCGGCGGTCAAGATAGGCATGCTCGCGGAGCCGTCGATCGTCAAAACCGTCGCGCAAAGTCTCGGAAAGCATCGCGCCAAGAACGTGGTGCTCGATCCGCTGCTTGCCGCATCGAGCGGTGAAAGCCTTGCGAGCGGCGATGTCGCCGCCGCTCTCCTGCAGCATCTCGCGCCGCTCGTCACGCTTGTAACGCCCAATCTCGCCGAGGCGGCGGCGCTCGCCCGGGCACCGACGCCGACAACGATTGCCGAGATGCGCGAACTCGCCGAGGATTTGCATCGCCGCGGTTTTGCTTCCGTCCTCGTCAAGGGCGGCCATTTGGCAGGCGCGACCTGTGACGACGCCCTGTTCGACGGCGCTCGACACAGAATATTTTCTTCGCCGCGCGTGTCGACGCCGAACACGCATGGAACGGGCTGCACGCTGTCGGCGGCCATCGCCGCCAATCTCGCGCTTGGCCTCGATCTCGAAGCCTCGGTCGAGGCGGCGAAGGATTATGTCGCGCAAGCCCTTGCCAAGGCGGACGAACTCGATGTCGGGCAAGGGCCGGGCCCGCTTCATCATTTGCATCGCTTCTGGTAGATTGGCAGCGGAAGCCGCGGCCCGCCCGCCGTCAATTTGAGGTGTGCACGATGTTGAAGCAGTTTCGCGACTTTGCGATCAAGGGAAACGTCGTCGATCTCGCCATCGCCGTGATCATCGGCGCGGCTTTCGGCAAGATCGTAGATTCGCTGGTCAATGACATCATCATGCCGGTCATTGGCTCGGTTACCGGCGGCCTCGACTTTTCGAATCATTTTCTGGCGCTGTCGAGCGCGGTTACGTCGCCGGTGCTCTCCGAAGCGCGCAAGCAAGGCGCGGTGCTCGCCTGGGGTAGCTTTCTGACCTATGTGATCAACTTCACGCTCATCGCCTTCGTGCTTTTCCTCCTCGTGCGCGGCATTGCGACCGTCCGCGACAAGGTCTTCCGCGAGGAAAAGAAAGAAGAGGCCCTCGCGCCGCCGCCGCGCCAGGAGGTTCTCCTCGAAGAGATTCGCGATCTCTTGGCGCGCCGCCAGGGCTGACGCGCCAAAAGGCGCGCCGTTAGTTCTGATCCTGCCCGTCTTCGCCGTCGTCGCCGCGGCCCGAATCGTCGTGCCTGTCCCAATTCCCGCGCCATCCACCGTCTTGCCCGCGCCAACCCTCGTTCATGGCGAAGTGGCGGTGACGGCCGAAGCCGATGCGCGTGGCGCGCAACAGCATTGGCAGGCGGTGTTTCTGATCGTCGTTCAAAGCTGAATAGAGTGGCGCCGCGGCGTCGGCGAGTTTTTTCAGCGCCTCGCCGCGCTCGATCTGGTTGGCGCTGATGCGCTGCAGCCGGGCGATGGGATCGACGGGGCGGCCCTCGCTTCTTGCCTTCTCGCGCTCGCCGGCGATCGTCTTGGCGAGATCGCGGTAGGCCGACTCGACGGACGGCCAAAGCTTTTCTTGGTCCGGCGTGAGTTCGAGACCGGCATGAAGCGCCGCGATGCGCGCGTCGAGGAAAGCGGCGCGATCGGCCGGCGACGGCATGAAACGCTGGCTTTGCGGCGCATTGTCGGACGTATCTTGGTCGGCGCTGGCCGAAAGGGCCATCGCCAGTGTGCCTGCGCCAATGAGCCCGGTAAGAGCGATGGCGAGAGGCAAGCGCATCGTCATGTTTCGTCTCCCTTGAACGACGTCAAACGCTGACGTCAACGCGACGAGACGTAGGCAGGAGCGCAAGGCGCTTCAAATTAAGCTTTCGCAATCTCCGCTTTGCGCGGATCAATTCTTCGACAACTCCCGAATCACGAAGACTTGATACGCGCCATCGCGCGGCAGCGCCGTTAACCAGTCGGGCGTCTCGCCGCGCGTGAGCGCCGCTGCAAGTCCATCCGGCGCGCGCGCCGCGAGCGCGGCGGTCTCCGCCAATCCCGGACAGATCGCAACATAGCGTACGCGATTGGCGCGCAAAATCTCGCGCGCCGCCGGCGGGTCGGCGAGAAAAGCGCCAAGCGCGGCGCGGTTGCCGGCATTGTTGCGATGATAGGGCGCGGCAAGTACGCCGTGCGGCGTCAAGGCGAGTATATGCGAGCCGGCATCGATCGGCGCCAGAACGATGCCGGGCGGCAGCTCTGCGAGCGGTGCGAACGCCGCGGAAGCAAGACAGGCAGAGCGCGCCTCGCGCGTCGCCGCCTGCGAATCCTGCGTGAGAACCAAGGCCCAGCCGATCGGCGAGAAGGGCAGGACGAGAACGAAGACGAGCTTTGCCGCCGCGCGCCACTTTGTGGCCGCCAGGATTTCGTAGAGCTGGATGATCGCCCAAGCCGCGCCAAGAAGAGCGATGGGCGCCAGGAAGCCGATCGCCCGGATCATCCAGAGCGACAGCCCAAGGGCCACCGCGCACATGACGGCGACAACGAGCCAGCGGGTTCTGGCAATTCCAGTCTCGCGAAAGCCGGCGAGAACTACCGCGGCCAGGCCCAAGGCGGCCGGCAGCATGTAGATGGTCGCCATCGCCGGTTCCTGACGGAAGAAGCGGCTCAGCGGCATCGCTTCCTCGACATTCTTCAGCCAAATCTGGCGCACCAAAGGATCAATACCCGTATAGGGGTCGTAGAAGCAGATGGGCCTGGTGAGCAAGATGACGGCCAGAATTCCCGAGCCTGCGGCTGCCGCCGCGACGAGCCGGGACGTTTTGGTCTGCAGGCGCGGGGAGACCGAGGAAAGCGCCAATATCGCCGCAACGCCCCCCAGGCCGGGCAGGAGATAGGCCGTCGAATAGGCGTCGCACGACGCATCGAGCCAATGCGCCCGACCGATCGTGGCAACGAAGACGAGCGGCAGGGCGAGACCCAGGCCGATGCCGAAATCTGCCAGGGCCGCTTTCATTTCAGCGCCGCGCAGGATCCAGAGGGCGACGAAAGCAATTCCCATGGCGGCGATGAACGGCAGGTTTTCGACGCTTATTCCCAGCGACAGCGCGGCGAGCGCGCCGCCGAGGACCGCATACCGCGCCTTCGCCGGGTCGATGGCCGCGACGAGGCTTGCAAGCATGAACATCAAGAGGACGATCTGCGGGGCCGTATGGTCGATGCGGCCGGGCTGGAACTCGCCGAAGACCGCGCCGCTCAGCAGCGTGAGAACGAGAGCCGCGAAAATGGCCTTCTCGCCGATGAGAAGGCGCGCAAGCCAGGCGACCGCGGCATAAAGCAGGCCTTGCATCAGCAAAGGAAAGACGAGCCGCGCAAGACGCTCGGCCATTTGCATGGGCAGCACGAAGCCGAAGCCCTTGATCATCAAGGCGAGCGGCAGATCGATAACCCGCGACCAATGCATGAAGACGCCATGCGGCGGATTGAGCCGCCAGATGGTCATGTCGAACCAATTTTGTCCGGCGAGGAGTTCGCGCACTTGGACGAGCTGCATGGCATCGTCGGAATCGAAGAACGTGCCGTTCCGCCAGACGCCGCGCACATTCGGGAAGGAGAGCACAAATCCCAAAGCCAGAACGCCGACGATCATCAGCCAGACGGGAGCGGGCCGGCCGGCGCGGCGCGATTTGGCTCTTTCAGCCGGGTAGGCGATGCTTGTCACGTCCGACCTCTTGCGCGCGTCCATTTCGGCCAAAAAGCCTTTAAGGAGGGTTACGCGCGGCGCCGGATTGCGCGGGAATCTCCGCTCAACCCGCGGCTTGCTTGTGCGCGGCTTTTGGCGCGTGCATGATGGGCGCGGGCCCGCGGGCGGGGTGATGACTAACGTCGATCTGAACTGCGACTGCGGCGAGAGCTTCGGCGCCTATGTCATGGGCGACGACGCGGCCATGCTGGAGGTCGTGACCTCCGCCAATGTCGCCTGCGGCTTTCATGGCGGCGATCCCGAGGTCATGGCCGCGACGTTTCGCTTGGCCAAGGACAAGCGCGTCGCCGTCGGCGCCCATCCGGGCTTTCCGGACCTCTGGGGATTTGGCCGCCGGCGCCTGCCGTTTTCGGTGGCCGAGATCGAACGGCTCGTCGCCTACCAGATCGGCGCCGCCGCGGCGCTCGCCGCCTATGCCGGCCACCGGCTCACGCATGTGAAGCCGCATGGCGCGTTGAGCAATATCGCCGCCGAAGACGCCGATGTCGCCCGCGCCGTCGCGCGGGCGACGCGGGTCGTCGATCCCCGCCTCGCATTTCTTGCCGTCGCCGCGACGAAACTCGAACAGGCGGCGAGGGAGGAAGGCCTCGCCACGTTTCGCGAGATCTACGCGGATCGCGCTTACGACGAGCGCGGGCTTCTGCTCGCCCGCTCCGAGCCGGGCGCGGTGCTGCATGATCCCAATGCCGTTGCCGCGCGCAGTCTCGCCATGCTGAAGGAGCGCGCCGTGATTTCCGTTTCGGGCAAGCGCATTCCGGTGGAGATCGACTCGATCTGCGTGCATGGCGATACGCCGGACGCGGTGGCGATCGCCGAAAATTTGCGTCGAAGGCTTATCGAAGCGGGACTTGCATTGAAGCCCTTCGCGGGTGCGAGGCTCGATTGAGCGGCGCTTTAGTCGCTGCCGGTCTTGGAATAGGCTTGGCTGACGGAGATCGGATCTCCGATCTGCCATTCGCCGTCATGTCCGAGTTCGCTGCTCGAATGGATCGAGAGGATTTCGGCGAGCCGATTGCGGGCGCGGTTGACGCGGCTCTTCATCGTGCCGATGGCGCAGCCGCAGATGCTCGCCGCCTCTTCATAAGAGAGGCCGGATGCGCCGATAAGAATCAGAGCCTCGCGCTGGCCGTTCGGCAATTGCTGTAGCGCGCCGTGCAGATCAAGCAGATCCATGTGGCCGTTCTGCGCCGGCGGGATCGCG
>JASHVQ010000178.1 GCA_030044485.1 Methylovirgula sp.
GAACTTGGCTTTTCCTAGCCCCGCGATGCAATTAGCTTGCAGGGCCGCGCTGTGAGACGCCGCGCCGAGGGAATTCTTGAAAGGACGGCCTCGCCGGACTGCCGACCGGGCCGCTCCGGCATGGCCGCGCCCGGCCGCCTTCGCGGCCGGGGCCCGAGCCTGGCCTGGGCTGCGCTTCGCAAGGCTGCTTGGCGCTAAGTGAAGGCGATGTTCAGGACTTCGTAGCTCTTGCCGCCGCCCGGCGTATTGACCTCGACGGTGTCGCCGACCTTCTTGCCGATCAGGGCGCGCGCGGTTGGCGAGGTGATCGACACGCGGCCGGCCTTCACGTCGGCTTCGGCTTCGCCGACGATCTGATAGACCTTCTTTTCGTCGGTGTCCTCGTCGACGAGCGTTACGACGGCGCCGAACATGACGGTCGAGCCGGAGAGTTTCGAGACGTCGATGACTTCGGCGCGCGACAGCTTGTCTTCGAGTTCGGCGATGCGGCCCTCGTTCAAGGATTGCGCTTCCTTGGCGGCGAAATATTCGGCGTTCTCGGCCAAGTCCCCATGCGTACGGGCCTCGGCGATCGCCTGAATGATGCGCGGCCGTTCGACCTGCTGAAGGCGCTTCAGTTCCTCTTCGAGGACCGAATGGCCTTGCGCCGTCATCGGAATCTTATCCATTCTCGATCTCTTTCAGCTCTTTCTGCCCTAAAAGGCGGCTTTCTTCGCCGTCACCCTTGCCTCACAGTCATTGCCTTGGAATCGCTGACCTTACCATAATCCGGCCGCTCCGATCGAATTTAAGAAATAGCCTCGATCCGGCGAAATCGCCGGCCCCGCGGCGCCCAAAAACATCCCGCGGGCCGGTCCGATGCCCGAAGGCACCAAGCTAGCCGCCCACCTATCCAATTCAAGAAGCTCGGCCGCGGGCCAACCAGGATCAAGCCGATAGGAAATAATCCTGGAGCGCCCGCACTTCGAGGTCACCCGCCACATAGGCTGCGATGCCCTGCGATGCCGCGATCGCGCCCGCTACAGTGGTATAATAAGGCACCTTATGCAAGAGGGCGGCGCGCCGCAGCGAGCGCGAATCGGCCAAGGCCTGCGCGCCCTCGGTTGTATTAAAGACAAGCTGGACCTGGCCGTTTTTTATGGCGTCGACGACATGCGGCCGGCCCTCCGAGACCTTGTTGATCCGTTGCGCCGGGATGCCGCGGCTCTCGAGATAGCGCGCCGTCCCGCCCGTCGCGCAGATCTTGAAGCCGAGGCCCATGAGGAGTTTCGCGCAGCCGATGATGCGCGGCTTGTCGACGTCGCGCACCGAGACGAAGAGCGTGCCGCTCGAAGGCACTTTCGTCCCGCCGCCGAGCTGGCTTTTGGCGAAGGCGATATCGAACGAGCGGTCGAGACCCATGACTTCCCCGGTCGAGCGCATTTCCGGGCCGAGAACGGTGTCGACTCCCGGAAAGCGCGCGAAAGGAAAAACCGCCTCCTTGACGCCGACGTGATCGAGGCGCGTCGGCGCGAGGCGGAAATGCGCCAAGGGTTCGCCCGCCATGACGCGCGCGGCGATCTTGGCGATCGGCGCGCCGATCACCTTGGCGACGAAGGGCACGGTGCGCGAGGCGCGCGGATTGACTTCGAGCACGTAGATCTCGCCGTCCTTCAAGGCGAATTGCACGTTCATCAGGCCGCCCACGTCGAGCGCCAAGGCAAGCTTGCGCGTCTCGTCTTCGAGATGCGCGAGCATGTCCGCCGACAGCGAACGCGGCGGCAGCGAACAGGCGCTGTCGCCGGAATGAATGCCCGCCTCTTCGATATGTTCCATGATGCCGCAGATGAAGGCGTCGCGCCCGTCGCAAAGCGCATCGACGTCGATCTCGACCGCGTCCGACAGATAGCGGTCGAAGAGCAGCGGGTTCTTGCCGAGCACGGTGTTGATCTGCCCGGTCTTGTCGTTCGGATAGCGGGCCTTGATCTCGGAGGGCACGAGCCCCGGCAGAGTGCCGAGCAGGTAATCGTCGAAGGCCGCCTGATCGTAGAGGATCGCCATGGCGCGGCCGCCCAACACGTAGGAGGGCCGCACGACGAGCGGCAGGCCGAGTTCGGCGGCGACGAGCCGCGATTGCTCGACCGAATAGGCAATGCCGTTCTTCGGCTGTTTCAGCCCGAGCTTGTCGAGCAGGCGCTTGAAGCGGTCGCGATCCTCGGCCAAGTCGATCGAATCGACGCTGGTGCCGAGAATGGGAACGTTGGCTTCTTGGAGCGACGGGGCGAGTTTCAGCGGCGTCTGCCCGCCGAACTGCACGATCGTGCCGATGAGCCGCCCGGCGCTGCGCTCGACGGCGAGAATTTCGAGCACGTCTTCGGTCGTCAGCGGCTCGAAATAAAGCCGGTCGGAGGTGTCGTAATCGGTCGAGACCGTCTCGGGATTGCAGTTGATCATGATCGTCTCGAAACCCGCCGCATGCAGCGCGAAACTCGCATGGCAGCAGCAGTAATCGAATTCGATGCCCTGCCCGATGCGGTTCGGACCGCCGCCCAGAATGACGATCTTGTCGCGCTTCGAGGGCTGCGCCTCCGAGACCGGCGCACCCGCAAAGGGCGCCTCGTAGGTCGAGTACATATAGGCGGTGGGCGAAGCGAACTCGGCCGCGCAAGTGTCGATGCGCTTATAGACGGGACGCACGCCGAGGGCGTGACGCAGGCCGCGCACCTCGCGCTCGTCGAATCCGGCGAGCGTCGCAAGCCGCATGTCGGAGAAACCCGCCGCCTTCAGCATGCGCAGGTTCGCCGCGTCTTTCGGCAGCCCGCAGCGGCGCACCTTGGCTTCGAGATCGACGATCTCCTTGAGCCGCGCGATGAACCACGGATCGATGCCGCAGGCGTCGTGGATCTCGTCGGCCGCGAGCCCATAGCGCAAGGCCTGGGCGACGACGAGCAGCCGGTCGGGCGCCGGGCGGCCGAGCGCGGCGCGCAAGATCTTGCGGTCGTTGTCGAGTTCTATGCCCTCGATCTCGACCTCGTCGAGGCCGGAGAGGCCGGTCTCGAGCGAGCGCAGCGCCTTTTGCAGGCTCTCGGCGAAGCTGCGCCCGATCGCCATGGCCTCGCCGACCGATTTCATCGCCGTGGTCAGGATCGGCTCGGCGCCGGGGAATTTCTCGAAGGCGAAGCGCGGAATCTTGGTGACGACATAGTCGATCGCCGGCTCGAAGGAGGCGGGCGTGGCGCCGCCGGTGATGTCGTTGGCGATCTCGTCGAGCGTGTAGCCGACGGCGAGTTTCGCCGCCACCTTGGCGATGGGAAAGCCGGT
>JASHVQ010000179.1 GCA_030044485.1 Methylovirgula sp.
ATCGCCAAGATTCCGACGCTCGCCGCCATGGCCTACAAATATACGATCGGCCAGCCCTTCATCTATCCGAAGAACGACCTCGATTACGCCTCGAATTTCCTGCGCATGTGCTACGCCGTGCCCTGCGAGGAATATCAGGTCAATCCGATCATGGCGCGCGCCCTCGACCAGATCTTCATTCTGCACGCCGACCATGAGCAGAACGCGTCGACCTCGACCGTGCGGCTTGCCGGCTCCTCCGGCGCCAATCCCTTCGCCTGTATCGCGGCGGGCGTCGCCTGTCTCTGGGGCCCGGCGCATGGCGGCGCCAACGAGGCGGCGCTCAAAATGCTGGAAGAGATCGGCACGGTCAAAAACATCCCGAAATATATCGCCCGCGCCAAGGACAAGAACGATTCCTTCCGTCTCATGGGCTTCGGGCATCGCGTCTATAAGAATTACGATCCGCGCGCCAAGATCATGCAGAAGCGCTGCCATGAAGTGCTCGAAGCCAGCGGCCGCAAGGACGATCCGCTGCTCGAAGTCGCCCTCGAACTCGAACATATCGCGCTTCACGACGAATATTTCATCGAGAAGAAGCTTTATCCCAATATCGATTTCTATTCGGGCATCACCCTCAAGGCGATGGGCTTCCCGACGTCGATGTTCACCGCGCTCTTCGCCGTGGCGCGCACCGCCGGATGGGTCGCGCAGTGGAAAGAGATGATCGAGGACCCGGGCCAAAAGATCGGCCGGCCGCGGCAGCTCTATACCGGCGCAAAGCGGCGCGACTACGTGCCGATCGACAAGCGTTAATTCGAGCCCGCCGGGCGGCTTTCACGGGCATCCCGTGCTATAGGACTGCGGCCCGCTCCGGAGCGGGCGCGCGGAGCTCGGCGTGGAGGAAACGGACATCCTGGTTGTGGGAACGGGCGCTGCCGGCCTTGCGGCGGCGCTGGCGCTGGCGCGGGCCGGCTTCAAGGTCGCAGCGAGCGGCGCACTCGACACGGCGAGCAACGGCCGCACGGTGGCGCTTTTCGAGGGCTCGCTGCGTTTCTTCCGGGCGCTCGGGATTTGGCCGCGGCTTTCTGATCTCGCGGCAAAGATCGAGGCCATCGAAATGGTCGATGCCACCGGTTCGCGCGTGCCCATTCCCAAGATCGTCTTTTCCGCCGCCGATGTCGGACTTGCGGCGCTCGGCGCCAATATCGAGACCGACCGTCTGGTGGGCCGCCTTGCCGAGATCGCCCTTAAGACCCCGAATCTCGCGCTCCATTCCGAATTGTTGAGCGACATCGCGGGGGGAGACGATCATGTATGTGCGACCTTTGCCTCGGGCCGCCGCTTGCGCGCGAAACTCGTCGTCGGCGCTGACGGGCAGAGATCCATGGTGCGCGCCAAGGCGCGCATCGGCACGCGCCGCTGGTCCTACCCGCAGGTCGCCTTGACCGCTCTCACCGCGCACGAAAAGCCGCATCGCAATATGTCGATCGAATTTCATACGCGCAACGGCCCATGCACGCTGGTGCCGCTTCTGCGGCGCCACGGCGCCGAACATCGTTCGAGCCTCGTCTGGCTGATGACGAAACAAGAGGCAGCCCGGCGGCGCACTTTGGGCGCCGACGCGCTTGCCGCCGAAATCACTAGCGAAGTTGACGGCATTTTCGGCGCCATGCGGCTCGACGCCGCCTGCGGCTTCTTTCCGATGATGGGCATGACGGTGACGCGGCTCGTCGGGCGCCGGCTGGCGCTGCTCGGCGAAGCCGCGCATGCCTTTCCGCCGCTCGCCGCCCAAGGCCTCAACCTGAGCCTGCGCGACTGCGCGGCCCTCGTCGCCTGTCTGGAGGCGGCGCGCCGGCGCGGCCAGGACATTGGCGCGATCGAAGCGCTCCGTCCCTATGGCGCGGCGCGCCAATCCGACATTGCGCTGCGAACCAGCGGCGTCGACGTCCTGAACCGCTCGCTGCTTTCCGACTCATTGCCGGTCGAGGTTCTACGCGGCCTCGGCTCGTTCGCCTTCGCAAAGATTGCTCCGCTGCGCCGGGCGATCATCATGGAAGGCATCCTGCCGCCGCAGCAAGTGCCGACGCGCCCGGCGCGTCCCGCGCATTAGGGCTTTGCCGCCGTGCAGATCGTCACCTGGAACGTCAATTCGGTGCGGCAGCGAAGCGAACATCTGCTGCGCTACTTGCGGGACGTGAACCCCGACGTGCTCTGCCTCCAGGAGCTGAAATGCGTCGACGCGGCGTTTCCGCTGATCGAGGTCGAAGGCCTCGGCTATAACGCCGCCGTGCACGGACAAAAGGGGCTGAACGGCGTGGCCATTCTCTCCAAAATGCCGCTCGAAGTGACGCGCGGGCTGGACGGCGACGCAAGCGACGCCCACGCCCGCTATATCGAGGCTGTCATTTCCGACGCGACCGGCATCATCCGCGTCGCTTCGCTCTATCTGCCGAACGGCAATCCGCCGGACAGCGACAAATACCGCTATAAGCTCGCCTGGATGGACCGGCTCATCGCCCGCGCCCGCTATCTGCTCGGCCTCGAAGAGCCCGTGGTTCTCGCCGGCGACTACAACGTCATTCCCGAGCCGCGCGACTGTTTCGATCCCAAGGTCTGGGCGGGCGACGCTTTGTTTCTGCCGCAGACGCGGCAGAAATTTCAGGCGCTCGTCAACCTCGGCTATACGGACGCGCTGCGCGCCACGTCCGACGCCGCGGGGCTTTACACGTTCTGGGATTATCAGGCCGGGGCCTGGCAGAAGAACAAGGGCATTCGCATCGACCATCTGCTGCTGTCGCCGCGCGCCGCCGACCGGCTCGTCGGCGTGAGCATCGACAAGCAGCGGCGCGGCGAGGACAAGCCCTCGGACCACGTGCCCGTCCGAATGGAATTGGCTTGACGGATCGGCCTTTCGGCCTCTTGGCTGAGGCTTGTCCCCGCCCTTTTCGCAGTGCAAACTGCGGCAAATCGCATTCCATGAATCGCATTCCATGATCGACAAGCTCGAATTTTTCATCGCCGTCGCGCGGGAACAAAGTTTCAGCCGCGCCGCCGAGGCGTGCGGCGTCACCCAGCCGACGCTCTCGGCCGGCATCAAGCAGCTCGAAGATTCGCTCGGCGTGCTGCTCGTCAACCGCAGTTCGCGATTCCACGGGCTGACGGCGGAAGGCGAGCGCGTGCTCGAATGGGCAAAGCGGATCGTCGGCGACGCGCGCGCCATGCGCATGGACGTGCGCAGCCTGAAAAGCGGCCTCATCGGCCATTTGAAGATCGCCGCCGTACCGACGGCGCTCACCATGGTCGCCGCCTTGACCACGCCTTTCCGCGCCAAACATCCGGGCGTGCGATTCAGCGTCAAATCGATGAGTTCGCTCGAAATTCTTGACGCGCTCGACAATCTCGAGATCGAGGTGGGCCTCACCTATCTCGACAACGAGCCGCTCGGCACGGTGCGGACGCTGCCGCTCTACAACGAGGAATATCGGCTGCTCACCTCGGCCGGCAGCCCTTTCGCCGACCGGCAGAGCGTGACCTGGGCGGAGGTCGGGCGCATCCCGCTCTGCCTCTTGACGCCCGACATGCAGAACCGCCGCATCATCGACAAGCTGTTGACGAGCGCCGGCAACCAGCCCGCGCCGACCCTCGAATCAAATTCCGTGATTGCCCTTTACTCCCATGTGCGCACCGGCCGCTGGGCGAGCATCATGGCCGAAAAGCTGGTGGACACGCTCGATGTCGCCGAGCCGATCCGCTCGATTCCCATCGTCGAGCCCCAGGCCATCCACCAAATCGGCCTCATCCTGCCGCGCCGCGATCCGATGACGCCTTTGGCCAGCGCGTTGTTCGCGGAAGCGAAGAACCTTATTGCGCCGCCACAGCAAGCCGACAATAGAAGATCTCTATAGCGCGACGGATTCCGCCGCTTGATCGGCGCAACCGAAAGGCCCACCTATCTTTTGACGGGTTCTAAAGAATGGGTCGCCTGCGTGGGGCCAGGGCTTTGACGACCCTCCGACGCAGGCGATGCGGCCGCCCATGCCGGCTTCTTCGATAGGCAACCGGCATTAATCGGGTTCGGTGGAAACATGCCCAAGACGCCCCAATACGACGAGGGCCGCGCGCAAGAGATCATCGCCGAACATATCGGCCTCGAAGGGCCGTTGCTTCCAATCCTCCACGCCTTCAACGAAGAGTTCGGCTGCATCAACGATTCTGCCGTGCCGCAGATCGCCACGGCACTCAATCTGACGCGCGCCGAAGTCCATGGCGTGCTGACCTTCTATCACGACTTCCGCCGCGCGCCGGGCGGCCGCCATACGCTGAAGATCTGCCGCGCCGAAGCCTGCCAAAGCCGGGGCAGCGAAGCCATGGCGCGCCATTGCCTCGCCGAACTCGGCGTTGGTTGGCACGAAACGACGCGCGACGGCGAGGTGACGGTCGAGCCCGTCTACTGCCTCGGACTCTGCGCGAGCGGTCCCGCCGCTCTCCTCGACG
>JASHVQ010000180.1 GCA_030044485.1 Methylovirgula sp.
CCTGGCCGATCGGCTCCGCCGCGGCCTTCGATGCCTCGTCGACCAGAATGCTGCGAAGCCGCGCAATGTCGGACGCGGCGACTTGCCAATAAACGAAGCCGAAGACGGCGCAGGTCGTTGCCGTGACCACCAAGGCAAAGACGACGGCGAGCCGGAAGGCCGTCGAGCGAAAGATCTCAATCGTCCGCATGCAGCATGAATCCCGCGGCGCGAACCGTCTCGATCAGCGGCGCCTCGCCGGGCGCATCGATCTTGCGCCGCAGCTTGCCGATGTGCACATCGACGACGTTGGTCTGCGGCAGGGTGCGGTAGTGCCAGACATCTTCAAGCAGCATGGCGCGGGTGATGATCTGGTTCGGACGCCGCATGAAATATTCGAGCAGGTTGAATTCGCGCGGCAGCAGATGCAGAACCTTGTCGCCGCGCCGCACGCTGCGGTCGATAAGGTCCATGGTCAGCGGGCCCACCTTGAGGCTGGTCGCGCGCGCGTCGCTGGCGCGCCGCCGCAGGGCTTCGATGCGCGCGACCAGTTCGTCCATCGCGAAGGGCTTGGCGAGATAATCGTCGCCGCCGGCCTTCAATCCATGGATCCGCTCGTCGACCGAGGAGAGAGCGCTGATGACGAGCATCGGAACGCGGTTGCCTTCGCCGCGCAAACGTTCGATCGCCGCCAAACTGTCGGCCCCCTTGAGCATCCGATCGACGATCATCACCGTGGGCGAATGGTTGCGCAACGCCGCGAGCATCTCGGCTTCGGTTTCGGCGATGCGGACCGAGTAGCCCTGACGCTCCAAGGCAAGCGAAATTTCCTGGGCCATGTCGAATTCGTCCTCGACCAGGAGAATCCGGGTTCTTTCGGTGGATTTTTCGGCCACTGGTTGTCGGTTGCGAAGCGCGAGTATCTTTATCGGCATGGCGCCGCCTCGGGTTCCGGGAACAGGCGGCGTGCTCTGTTTTGCGCCCGAATAAGAAGGTTGTGCGACGCTTCCCCCAAAAGGCGTCCAAGTGGAGACAAAATATCTCTTTTCGGCGCCCGGGAGAGAAATATATCGCCTTCTTCCCCTGAGCCGGCGCATCTCGCAAACCCTGCCCGTGCCCGGCGGCGTCGCCCTTAGTCAAGTCATCTCATAGACTTAGGATTGTTGCCCCGATCTCACAGATTGCGACGAAAACCGAGCGGACGCGAGAACGCCATTGACCTAAGCTATATCTCAAGGAATATAGCATCGGGGATTAAGTGGGGGGCATCCGTTGAAAATTCGATGGCTCATAGCAGCGGCGGCAGCGCTTGCGCCCGCCTGCGCACAGGCTCAGTCGCTTCCGGCGCCGCCGGATGGATATTTATTTTCGGGTCCGCCCTTCTCTTCGTGGCTCGACATGGTTTCGGCCACGCAGGCGGCGCAGCCCAGTTGGATGACGCCGCTCGTCACCGTCACCCCGCGCCTCGAACAAGAATTCCGGTTCGATTTCTATGACCAGCAAAACGGCACCGGCAGCCAAGGCAACGGCCAACACATCTTCAGCTATGGCGGCCCCGGTGGTCCAAGGGTAGAGTTTATCCCCGCCTCGAATTGGGAAGTTATCTTGGCGCCGCCGCCCTACGAGACCGCCACCGGCCCCAAGGGCGACGTGCAAGGCGTCGGCGATTGGCCGGCATTTCTTGTCAAATACCGCTTCCTCGCCGCCAATAAGGAAAACGGCGATTACATCCTTACCGGCTTCTTTCAGATGTCGGACCCGCTCGGCACGGCAGGGAAAATTTCAAACAATGTCCTGACCGCGCAGCCGACGCTTGCCGGCGGCAAGGGCTTTGGCGATTTCGACATTCAGTCGACGCTCAGCGTGCAAGTTCCGGTCGGCGCGCTCTATTCGTCGGGCAACACGCCGGCAACGAATATGGCCAATTTCGGCGATCCCATACTTTCGAACACCACGTTCCAATATCATTTCATGCAATACTTTTGGCCGGAACTCGAGGTCAATTACGAGCACTGGCCGAACGGGGAGCACGCCGGCCTCAGCCAAGTCTTGCTCACGCCGGGCATCATATTCGGGCGCTTCAAGATCGGCCAGGACAGCCCGACTCGGGCGGTCAACCTGATCTTCGGCGTCGGCTATCAGGTTGCCGTGGCGCAGAATCCGGTCACCCAGAACAATCTGGTCGCCACGGCACGGCTCACCTTCTAGCTGCGGCGGTGACGGCGCCCACGGACGGCGTTCCAGTCACGATGCGCCTCGCCCAAGCCTACTGGCTGGTTTGCACGCCGCTGCACTCGGCATCGACCCGCTGCAGCGCCTCCGACAGGCCGGCGAGCGAATAGCTGTCCGTCGTCGTGTGGCCCTTGGTCGACGTGGCTTTGACGACGAGCTGCGAGCTCTTTTTCAGCGTCTTGATGAACTCGGGCTCCTGCGCCGGGTTCTTGATCCAGGCGTCCGAGCCCTTGGAGATGAGCTCGAAGCTCGCGCCGTCGACGTCGGCCCTGGCGTCGCCCCCGTCCTTCATCGGAAAGCCCATCATGATCGAGACTTCGTTGTGAATATTCTCGCCCGGCCGGCTCGAGACGAAGATATAGGCGGGATCGCGCTTGAGATTTTCGGGCTTGCGCTCTTTCGGCTGGGCAAGTGCATAGCACGTCTTGTCCTTGTCGCCCTGCGCGAGAAACGCGCCCCAATCGCCGAAGCTCGCAAGTTGCACGGGCTTGGCCGAAGCTTCCGGAGCGGCGCCGGCGTCCGCCGTGCTCTCCTTGCTTTTTTTGGAGGCGCTGCGCGAGGCTTGCGCCTTCGCCGATTTGCTCGACTTTGCTTTGGCCGTTTTGGCGCTTCTATGTTTGAGCGAATGTTTCGCAGGGCCGCTGTCGTCGGCCGCCATTGTCGCCTGTTGCGCCAACCCCGCCGCT
This sequence comes from Methylovirgula sp., assembly GCA_030044485.1. Taxonomy (GTDB): domain Bacteria; phylum Pseudomonadota; class Alphaproteobacteria; order Rhizobiales; family Beijerinckiaceae; genus Methylovirgula. Next base: position 2,898 of record JASHVQ010000180.1, read on the forward strand.
GCGCCGAATCCGAACAGCAGAATAGCGGCGACCAACATCAGTCGAAGAGAGCGAATCATTCCGGGAAGATACCTTTTTTAGGCTTTTGACACTCGGCCGGCCAGCGCGAGCCGATGTCGGGCTTGGCAATCCGCATCGATGAAATTGCATGAAAACCAGCGATCCAGGCAAAATTCGGACTTAAAGCCAGCCGAAGGCGCGCTCAGAGCCCCACGCCCTTGGCCGCGCCGAGGATGGCGCCGGGTTCCTGTTCGGAACCTTGCTGCACGAGCACGATGTAGCCTTCGCCCGCGCCTTTGAGCTCGGTGAGCTTGATGCTCTCCGGCTTGCCTTCCCATTCAGCGACCTTGTGAATGGCGCGCACGACGTTCGTGTAGGTGAGGCTACGCCCGGAATTCTCGCCGCGTCCGATCATCACGGTTTTTGATTTGATGACGCGCAGAACATAGACATTGGCGGACAGGTTGCTGCCCGCGCCGATGTCAACCTGCAAGATGCCGCCCGCTTCATGCAATGCGACCGGTACGCTCAGCGCGCTTCGGCTGTGCTTGCCGATCTCGAAGGCCCGATCGATGGCTTGCTTGTCGCTGCCGACCGTATCCGTCAGCCCATCGACGATAGCCTCGGGCGTATAGACGTGGCCTTCGCCGAGCGCCGCCGCATAGGCCTTCTGGCGCGCCGTGAATGCGGGCGAGGCGAGCGTATCCTTCCAGCCGATAAAGTCCCAGTAATCGATCGGGAAGCTCAAGGCGACGATCGACGGATCGGCGGCAAGCTTGGAGAGCAGATGATCGGCGGGCGGGCAAGACGAGCAGCCCTGCGAGGTGAACAATTCCACGACGCCCGAAACGTCGGGCGCACTCGCGGCACGCGCCAAGCCGCCGACCGTGAGGAGCAGGATGAATAGGCCGTGGCGGGCGAGAAGGCTGGCCGGAGGCATGTCGATGAGCGAGGTTTTGCCGCAAACTAGAGCAAGAGCCGCCCCGCGCCAGTCAATTCCCGGTGAGCCGGGGGCAGCCCGCAAGTCATTCGCGGAAAAAACAAATCACAGTTGCTTAGTGCGCGCGCAGGGCGGCGAGCAGCGACTGGCTTGCCCGGCCGTCAGGCTTCATGCCGGAGCGTGCCTGGAAATCGGCGATCGCCGCCTGCGTCTTGCGGCCCAGGACGCCGTCGATCTTGCCATCGAGATCATAGCCGTGGCGAATGAGCAGAGCCTGGACTTCACGCCGTCCGGCGCGCGAAAGGCCCGGATCGTTGGTTGGCCAGGGCGTGACGATCGGGCCCTTGCCGCGCAGCCGGTCGGAAAGAAGCGCGGTCGCCAGAGCGTAGGAATCGGCCGGGTTATAGGAAAAGATCACATCGAAATTGCGCGTCACCAAAAAGGCCGGCCCTTGCGGGCCGGCAGGCAGGAACAGCCCGACCCTCGTACTTCCCGTGAGCGGCGAGCCGTCGATGCGGGCGATGCCGCGCGCCGCCCAGGCCGACAGGGATCGTTTGTCGCGCCGCCCCGAAGGGCCCCGATAATTCGCCGGCAGCCTGACTTCGAAACCCCAGGACAAGCCGGGGATCCAGCCGTAGTGACGCAAATAATTGGCGGTCGAGCCGAGGGCGTCGGGGATCGACGTAATGTCGCGATTGCCGTCGCCGTCGAGGTCGACCGCGAGCCGCAAAAACGTCGAGGGCATGAATTGCGTATGGCCGAAGGCGCCCGCCCACGAGCCGACGAAATTGGAAGGATCGGCGTCGCCTTCGCCGACTATGCGCATCGCCGCGAGGAATTCACGCCGGTAATAGTCGGGACGGCGGCTCGCCGAGCAGGCGAGGCTGGCGAGCGATTGCAGGATCGGCCGCGAGCCGGAATTCTTTCCGAAGTTCGACTCGATGCCCCAGATCGAAGCGATGACGGAGGCGGGGACGCCGTAGCGCTGTTGCGCCACATCGAGCCAATGGCTCCAGCGCCGCATGGCGGCACGCCCGTCGGCGATGCGCTCATCGTCGACGAGGCCGGCGATATAGTCCCAGATCGGCGTCACGAATTCCGGCTGTTCGTTCTCGAATTCGAGCACGTCGGGATCGAAGGCGAGATTCCGCGTCGCCGCGGCGACGACCTGCGGCGCGATGCCCTCGGCCTCGGAACTGGCCTTCAATCCATCGAGACAGGATCGGAAATCGGCGTGCGCCGGCATCGACGCGCAGAGCGCGGCAAGCAGTGCACCAGCCATCGAGAATCGCAGCATGCGCGAATTTTACCGCGCCGGTTGCGGCCGTTCCAGGGCAGGCCCCGGCGTGACTTGGGGCATGGCCCCGGCCAGGCCGGGGCCTTAATGGGCGTCGACTATGCCGGGGCTGCTAACCCGATCGCTTCGATCCGCCAAGCGAGGCGGTCACGCCCGGACCGAGCACGATGACCTTCGTACCCGCCGGCGTCTGGCTGTAGAGATCGATGACGTCCTGATTGATCATCCGGATGCAGCCCGACGACACGCTGGTGCCGATTGTCCAGGGCTCGTTCGTGCCATGGATGCGGAAGAGCGTGTCCTTGTTGTCTTCCCAGAGATACATGGCGCGCGCGCCGAGCGGATTGTCGGCGCCGCCCGGCATGCCGAGCCCGCTCTGCAATTGCGACATGTAGGGTTTGATGTCCGGCTGGCGCGCGAACATTTCGGGCGGCGGATACCAGTCGGGCCATTCCTGCTTGTTGTGGATGGTAGCGACGCCGGACCAGCCGAAGCCTTCGCGGCCTACGCCCACGCCGTAGCGCATGGCGCGTCCGCCGGGCAGCACATGATAGAGATAATGATGATCCGGATCGACAATGATCGTGCCCGGCGGTTGGTCCGTCTTATAGTCGACCTCCTTGCGCAAAAAGTCATGATTGACCTGGGTGAGATCGACGCCGGCGATCGGATAGGGCTCATCGGTCACCGGCCCATACATCGCCGCATATTCGGGGCTGACGTCGGCTGAATATTGAGGCGTCGATCCGGCCGAAATAGGCGGCGCGGAGGGTGTCGGGGCGTTCGCCTCGACGATGGGGCTGGGATTGGTGCTCACGCAGGCGGCGAGCGAAAGCGAAAGGCCAGCGGCCAAAGCCCCGGTCAGCATGGCGTGGCGGGTAACGAGAATCATGGGCTTACTCGTCGGTTCGATGCGCTTTTTCAGTCGCTTCTTGGGTGGCTTTCGCCGGCGGAAGGCACTGAACGCGCCCCCCGAGGAGAAAATACGGCGCCGAGACATAACGGCAGCCAGGCCATTAGGTTTCGCACCTGAATTAAACCGGCCCACGCCAAGGTTCAAGGACGGGGTTTGGACATTGCGCGACTCGCTCATGCAACTCTACGCGCCAAACCCTTGCTGAAATCCTGCCAGGCCAAAATCGCTCTTTTCCTCAGACAGATGCCGTGCCCATCTCGTCGAGCACGCGGGCCACGGCCGGGTGCCGGCGGCTCGTCTCGACATAGCGCGCGACGCGCGGGTAGGCGGCGATCAAGTCTCGGTTCATGTAGGCGCCCACGGCGCGCGGCACTCTGAAGAGCGCCGGCGCAAGCTGGCAATCGGCGAGGGTCAGTTCGTGGCCCGCCGCGTAATCGTCGCCGCTCAAAATGTTTTGAAGGGTGGCCAGACCGCGGACGATCTTGGTGAGCCGGTCCATGCCGGGCTCGTCGCGCGCCACCGAGTCGGTGAGCCTGCCGAGCTCGACGGTCTGCGTCGTGATGTGCAGCTCGCCGATGCGCTGCAGCAAGCGCACCTGGGCACGTGCCTCGGGCGCCTGCGGAAGCAAAGCGGGGCTCGGAAACCTCTCCTCCAAATATTCCATGATGGCCGAGGATTCGGGCAGGCGAGCGCCGTCATCGAGCATCAGGCAGGGAATCGTGCCGAGAGGATTTATGCGATGATATTCGGCCGAACGCAGGCCGCCCGGCGGCGCGACGATCTCGATGTCGAGACCCTTGGCGTAGATGGCGATGCGAACCGGCGCGGAAAACGGCGAATAATTTTCGGAATAGAGCCGCATGCGCTCAAGAAGTCTCCGCCTCGTCGTCCCCCGGACCGTTCTCGGACTTCAACTGGTCCGGACGCGGCATGGCGATGATGTTGTAGCCCGAATCGACATAGTGAATCTCGCCGGTAACGCAATTCGAAAGATCGGAGAGAAGATAAAGCGCCGTGCCGCCGATGTCCTCGATCGACACCGGCCGGCGCAGCGGCGCATGTTGTTTCTGAAAATTGAACATGGAGCGCGCGTCCGCGATGCCGGCCCCGGCCAGCGTGCGCACCGGCCCGGCGGAAATCGCGTTCACCCTGACGCGCTGTTCGCCGAAATCGGCGGCGAGATAGCGCACGCTCGCTTCGAGCGCCGCTTTGGCGATGCCCATGACGTTGTAATTGGGCAGAACGCGGGTCGCCCCCCCGAAGGTGAGCGTCAGCAACGCGCCGCCCCTCGGCATCATGGCGGCGGCGCGTTTCGCCATCTCGGTGAAAGAGAAAGCGGAGATCAGCAAAGTGCGGTTGAAATTCTCGCGCGTCGTATCGGCATAGCGGCCGCGCAGCTCGGCGCGGTCCGAATAGGCGATGCAATGCACGGCGAAATCGAGCGAGCCCCAGGCCCGTTCGAGCGCGGCGAAGGTTGCATCGACATGCGCCTTGTCTTCGACGTCGCAAGGCAAGACCAGCGTCGAGCCGAGACTTTGCGCAAGCGGCTTGACACGCTTGCCGAGCGCCGCCGTCTGATAAGTGAAGGCGAGTTCCGCGCCATGCCGGTGCAAGACGTCGGCAATGCCCCAGGCGATCGAATGATCGTTGGCGACGCCCATGATGAGGCCGCGCTTGCCACGCATGAGGCCGGCGTCGCCCTGCTTCTCAGGCATCGACATGTTTCAGGACGATCGAGGCGTTGGTGCCGCCGAAGCCGAAGGAATTGGTGAGGATGGCGCGCAATTGCACGTCGTCGCGGCGCTTGCGCACGATGTCCATGTCGGCGAAGGCCGGGTCGAGCTCGTCGATGTTGGCGCTCTCGCAGATGAAGCCGCTTTGCATCATGAGCAGGCTGTAGATCGCCTCCTGGACGCCGGTTGCGCCGAGCGAATGGCCGGTCAAAGATTTCGTCGCCGCGATCGGCGGGGCGCGATCCCCGAAAACTTCGCGGATGGCTTCGATCTCGCGCAAGTCGCCGATCGGGGTCGAGGTTGCATGCGGGTTGATGTAATCGATCGGCGCCTTCACGCCGTCGAGCGCCATGCGCATGCAGCGCACCGCCCCTTCTCCCGAAGGCTGAACCATGTCGTGGCCGTCGGATGTCGCGCCATAGCCGGCGATCTCGCCGTAAATCTTGGCGCCGCGCGCCTTGGCGCGCTGCAATTCTTCGAGCACCACGACGCCCGCCCCTCCGGCGATGACGAAACCGTCGCGGTTCTTGTCATAGGCGCGCGAGGCGACGGAAGGCCGGTCGTTGTAGGACGAGGACAGCGCGCCCATGGCGTCGAAGAGCACGGAAAGCGACCAATCGAGTTCTTCGCAACCGCCGGCGAACATGACGTCCTGCTTGCCGTATTGGATCATCTCGTAGGCGTTGCCGATGCAATGGTTGGAGGTCGCGCAAGCCGAGGAGATCGAATAGCTGAGGCCCTTGATCTTGAACCAGGTGGCGAGCGTCGCCGAGGCGGTCGAGGACATGGATTTGGGCACGGCGAAGGGCCCGACCTTCTTCGGGCCCTTGCCGCGCGCCGTATCGGCCGCCTCGACCAAGGTCTTCACCGAAGGCCCGCCCGACCCCATGATGAGACCGGTCCGCGGGTTGGAGATTTCCTCGGCCGAGAGCCCCGAATCCTGGATCGCCTGATCCATGGCGACATGATTCCAGGCCGTGCCGGCGGCATGGAAACGCATGGCGCGGCGGTCGATCATATTCTCCGGGTCGAGGCTGGGGGCGCCGTGAACCTGGCTGCGAAAGCCGAGTTCGGCATATTTGTCCGCCTTGACGATGCCGGCCTTCGCCTCGCGCAAAGAGGCGAGCACCTCTTGGGTATTGTTTCCGATGGCGGAAACGATGCCCATTCCGGTGACAACGACCCGTCTCATTCCTGTCTCCCGCATGAGGCGCTTAAATCGGCGTGCAACGAACGGCGTCTTCAGGCCGGCGCCGTCGCCGCCTTGAACAGCCCGACTTTGAGGTCGGTTGCTTCATAAATGCGCTGGCCGTCGGCCTCAAGCCAACCGTCGGCAATTCCCAGAACCAGTTTGGTGTTGAACACGCGCTTCAGATCGACCCCGTAGATGATCCGCCTCACGGTCGGCAAGACCTGGTCGGAGAATTTCACCTCGCCGACGCCAAGCGCGCGGCCGCGCCCCTGCAAACCGAGCCAACCGAGATAGAAGCCGAGCAATTGCCAAAGCGCATCGAGCCCGAGGCAACCCGGCATCACCGGATCGCCCTTGAAATGGCAGCCGAAGAACCATTGATCCGATTTGATCGCGAATTCGGCGCGCACCGTCCCCTTGCCATTGGCGCCGCCCTGCTCCGAAATATCGGCGATCTTGTCGAACATCAGCAGCGGCGGAAGCGGCAATTGCGGATTGCCCGGACCGAAAAGGTCGCCACGCCCGCAGGCGATCAGATCTTCATATTCGTAGCTGGAGCGTCGCTCGCCCATTGCTATTCACTCTAGAGGAGCTCGCCCCGAAGGCGGCGCAGCGACGCGAGCGAATTTCGCGGCTTCTAACATAGGGCGCGCCCTGCCGGAAGCGGCTCGAAGCGAGCGCGCTTCGTTCAAAAGGTCGGCAGAACACGGCACCTTGGGAACCCCTCCAAAGATAGGAATTGTTTCGATATCCCCAAGGGATAGTGCCTCCGAAGGCGAGTTGCGGTGCAACAATGTGACACTCTTCCGGAAACTCGACAGCGCAGGCGGCCAGGGGCGGAATAGATCGTGGGCGACCGCGAGCTTCGAGGAGCTTGCCGGGTACGGCCTTGCGCCACGCGCATCGCCAACCAATTATGCCTTTGTGCGAAGGTTAACTTGTCGTATCTTTTGGGCTTATTCATCGCATTGACGCCTCTGGCCGAGCATGGCATGCGTCGCGAGAGATCCATGAGCGAGAGCAAAGCCATCCCTTCGAGCGAAGCCGCACCGCGTACCGCCGGCGCGCCCCTGGCCGGTTGCCCGGTCCATGACTTGCGCGCCCGGCTGCGGGCCGCCGGGCTGCGTCCAACGCGACAGCGCGTCGCACTCGGCTGGCTGCTGTTCGGCAAGGGCGACCGGCATGTCTCGGCCGAGAAGCTTCTGGAAGAGGCGCAGGCCTCGCGCGTGCCCGTCTCGCTCGCCACAATCTACAATTGCCTGCATCAGTTCACCGAGGCAGGCCTGTTGCGCGAAGTCGCGGTCGACGGCTCAAAGGCCTATTTCGACACCAATACGTCGCATCACGATCATTTCTTGATCGAAGGCACCAATGTGCTGATCGACATCCCCTCGGTCAATGTCGATTTGGCGCATCTGCCCGCTCCGCCGAAGGGCACGAAGATCGATCGCGTCGAAGTGGTCATACGGCTTCGCCCGGAAGAATAGCGGCGGCGCGTTCAATCGACCTTTTCGTTGGGATATACGCCCCAGAGCAGCGTCTGCTGGATATAGCCGTCGAAGCCTTCTCCGAAAATCTCGCACCATTTGCCGTCGCACGAGCGGATCGAGGCGATGACGCCGCTCTGCATCCGCGCCGAAGGGTCGGACGTTTCGGACGGCTGCGCGTAAAGAGTGAATACGTCATCCTTCTTCCAGGGCGCGACGAGCGCCGTGCGCCGGCCGGAGAGGGCGGTGTGCAACACCCAGCCTTCCGTCCCGTCCGAGTCGCGCACCTTGCGCCAGGTTCCGAATTCGGCGGTGACCTCCATGGGCAGTCCGGCGCGTTCATAAATCCAGGTGGTGCGATGGTCCTTTGACGGGCCTTCGCGCAGATTGACCTTGTCGAACTTCAGGCTCACGAAGCGCGGAACAGGCAGGCCGCTGACGCTGCCGACTTGCTGGCCGTCCTGATCCGTCGATTGACCATGTGCCGGCGGCGGGGCGGCGCAGAGAGCGAGCGCCAAGCAGCAGGTCCACAAAAATTCGGCGGTGGCGGCCGCACGCCGGCGCAGTCTATCGGTCCTTTTCTTGTCCAACGCGATTCGCCTCCGTTCGGCGGCCCCGAGTCGAGCTTCGCCTAGCACATCGCGGACCGCCGGCGGGAGCGCCCGACTCGGCGCAACGTCAATATGCCCGCAGAATTCGCGCCAAGCATGGCGGATTGGATCGAGCCCAAAGAGCGCTGTGAATTTCGCCCGAGGGCGGCCCAGCCTTTGGCCTGGGCCGCGACGCTCCTGGCATTCTTGTGTTTGGATGGCCATCTGCTAGACAGGCGCGCGGGAAAAGGAGCGAACCGCCCCGCCTTTACCTTCATGCCCGGATCGCTAGGCTGACCGAATTCCGGGCGCCAAGGCGGCCAATGACAGGATGAAGATGGGCAAGAAAAAGCCGCTCGTTATCCTCACCCGCAAATTGCCGGACGTCGTCGAAACCCGCATGTGCGAGCTTTTCGACGCGCGCCTCAATCTCGACGACAAGCCGTTGAGCCAAGCCGAACTCGCGGAAATCGCGCGCGTCGCCGACGTCATGGTGCCGACGGTGACCGACCGGATCGACGCGGCCTTGATCGAACAGGCCGGCCCGCAGCTCAAGCTCATCGCCAATTTCGGCAATGGCGTCGACAATATCGACGTAGCCGCGGCCACCAAGCGGGGCATTACGGTGACCAATACCCCGGGTGTTTTGACGCAGGATACGGCCGACATGACGATGGCGCTGATCCTGTCGGTCGCCCGCCGCCTTGTCGAAGGCGCCAACATCATTCCCGCCGGCGGCTGGACCGGCTGGTCGCCGACCTGGATGCTCGGTACGCGCATCACCGGCAAGCGGCTGGGCATCGTCGGCATGGGGCGGATCGGCCAGGCGGTCGCGCGCCGCGCTGTCGCCTTCGGCCTGCAGATCCATTACCACAACCGCCGCCGCGTGGCCCCGGCGATCGAAGAGGCGCTGGAGGCAACCTATTGGGACTCGCTCGACCAGATGCTGGCGCGCATGGACATCGTCTCGGTCAATTGTCCGCATACGCCCGCGACCTACCATCTGCTTTCGGCGCGGCGGCTCAAATATCTACGCCCGCAGGCGATCATCGTGAATACGGCGCGCGGC
>JASHVQ010000181.1 GCA_030044485.1 Methylovirgula sp.
CGTCTTCATCGGCGGCGGTCCGCCGGTCTATGCCGCTTATGCGCCCTTCGTGCGTCTCTGGGACATTAACCGTCTGCCTTATGACGGGGAGGCGGACCGCTGGTTCGATCCCGCTTGGTTGGTCGCAACGCACGCGGCGCTTTGTTGATTGCCCTTGTGAAATAAGGCAAAAGGCTTGCGCAATCGGACGTTTTCCATGCAGCAAGCTTTGCGCATCGGCATTGCCGGCCTGGGCACCGTCGGCGCCGCCGTCCTCACTCTTTTGGAACGTCGCGCCGAGGCTCTGGCGGCGCGCTGCGGGCGCAAGCTCGCGCCTGTCGCCGTCGCAGCCAAGACCCGCAAGCCGCGCCGCATCGACGTTTCGCGCCTCGCCTGGTTCGACGATCCGGCAAAACTCGCCGCCTCGCCGGAGATCGACGTTTTTGTCGAACTGATCGGCGGCGCGGACGGCCCGGCGCTGCGTTGCGTCGAGACGGCGCTCTCTTCAGGCAAATCGGTCGTGACCGCCAACAAGGCGCTGCTTGCCAAGCACGGCATGCGGCTCGCCGAACTGGCCGAGAAGAATGGCGTCGCGCTCGGCTTCGAAGCCTCGGTCGCCGGCGGCATTCCGGTCGTCAAATGCCTGCGCGAAAGCCTGCCCGGCAACACGGTGACGCGCGTCTGCGGCATCCTGAACGGCACCTGCAACTACATTCTCTCGCGCATGGAGATCGAGCATCTCCCCGTCGCCGAATGTCTCGCCGACGCCCAGAGACTCGGCTATGCCGAGGCCGATCCAGCTTTCGACATCGGCGGCGAGGACACGGCGCATAAGCTTGCGATCCTCACCGCGCTCGCCTTCGGCACGCGCATCGATCCCGATTGCATCGCCATCGAAGGCATCAAGGACTTGAGCCTCGCCGATATCGAGGCGGCGAGCGAGCTCGGCTATCGCATCAAGCTTTTGGGCGTCGCCGAGCGCACGGCGGCGGGCATCGAGCAGCGCGTCCATCCGACCATGGTGCCGCGTTCCTCGGCCATCGCCCAGGTGATGGGCGTGGCCAATGCGGTGACGATCAATGCCGACGCCGTGCACGAGCTGACGCTTATCGGTCCGGGCGCGGGCGGGATGCCCACCGCCTCCGCCGTCGTCGCCGACATCGCCGATATCGCCCGCGGCCTGCGCGCCCCGCCCTTCGGCTTGCCGGTCGCGGCGCTTGCCAGCCTGCCGCGGGCGCCGATCCAGATGCACGAAGGCGGCTATTACATCAGGCTTTCGGTCTACGACCGGCCGGGCGCCGCGGCGGCGATTGCGGCGCGCATGGCGGAGCGCGCCATTTCGCTCGAGAGCATCGTGCAGCGCCGCCGGCCGGGCGAGCGCGGCAAGCCCGCCGCCGTGCCCGTGGTGCTGATCACGCACGCGACTTACGAAAAGCTGATCCGCGAAGCGCTGGCCGCGGTCGTCGGCGACGGCTTCATCGCCGAGCCGCCACAAGTCATCCGCATCGAGCGCGAATGAGAAATAACGCGTTGAGAATTAGGCAGAGACCGCCATTAGGGGAGCGGCGAAACGATCCAGGATCAAGCACCGGACGCTTCGTTTCGCTAGCAATGACGGGTCTCGAAATCACTGAGGAAAGCGCTTGGCCGATCTCGTCGTCACCAGCCAGGACATCATCGACCGCATTCTGGCGCTGGAACTGGTGCGCGTGACGGAACGCGCCGCGGTCGCCGCGGCGCGCCTGCGCGGACGCGGCGACGAAAAGGCGGCGGATCAGGCCGCGGTCGATGCCATGCGGCGCGAGCTGCAGCGCCTGCCGATCGACGGGACCGTGGTGATCGGCGAAGGCGAACGCGACGAAGCACCGATGCTCTACATCGGCGAGAAGCTCGGCACGGCGCGGGGGCCGAAGGTTGACATCGCGGTCGATCCTCTCGAAGGCACGACGCTTTGCGCCAAAGACCTGCCGGGCTCGATCGCGGTCATGGCCATGGCGACCGGCGGCTCGCTTTTGCATGCGCCCGACGTCTACATGGAGAAAATCGCCATCGGTCCCGGCTATCCGAGAGGCACGGTCGATCTCGACATGAGCCCGGAGGACAACATCCGCGCTCTTGCCAAAGCGAAAGGCGTTGCCCCGCAAGACATTTGTGTGCTCGTCCTCGACCGGCCGCGCCACAAGGCGATCGTCGAGGAGTGCCGCCGCGTCGGCGCGGCATTGCGCATCGTTCCCGACGGCGATGTCGCGGGCGTGATCTTCACGACGCGGCCGCGGGAAACCGGCATCGATCTCTATCTCGGAACCGGCGGCGCGCCGGAAGGCGTGCTGGCGGCGGGGGCGCTGCGCTGCGTCGGCGGACAGATGCAGGCAAGGCTCATTCTCGACACGCCGGAGAAGATCGACCGCGCCGCGAAAATGGGGGTCACCGATGCGCACCGCAAATACGACATGAAGGATCTCGCCGCCGGCGACGTGATCGTCTCGCTGACCGGCGTGACCGACGGACCTTTGCTGGCCGGCGTCAAATTCGCCAGGCAGATCATCCGCACCGAAACATTGATCTACCGCTCGGTCACCGGAACCGTGCGCAAGATCGCCGCCGAACATCGCGACATGGACAAGTTCAAGCCTGCGTGAGGGCTTTGCAAACTCGTCACGCAAGCGTCACGCGCTCTGCACGAAGGCGCTGCAAATTCCCGGCCTGCGACTCGTCGCATCTCAAGGGAGAAAATCATGTCGAGCAACGCCAAGGCCGAGCATCACGAAGCCGCCGCCGACCATCACGAACAGGCGGCCAAACATCATCGCGAAGCGGCGAAACATCACGAGGAAGGCGATCACGAAAAGGCCGGACATCACGCGCATGTCGCGCATGGCCACACGGTGCATGCCGCGCATCACGCTGCCGAAGCCTCCAAGCATCACGCCGACGCGCACGGCTGAACGGATCGCGCCGCAGCCGGGGATCGCGACTGAGGATTGAGCGGTCTCCTTCTCCGCAGGGAAGAAGGGGATTGCGGTGATCGTTTGGCTTTCGTCCTGATTTTTCGCGCCCGCTCGGCTAAGCTCGGGCGTGGACGAATCTCTCACTCGTGAGCGACCTCTGCTCGGCGTCGAGCGCTCGGCGCTGGGCCGGACTTGGCGCGAGCGCCTCGACGCGGCGGGGCAGGGCCGCGCGCTGGCCATTGCGCAGGTGCACGGCCTTTCGGATCTGCTGGCACGCGTGCTTGCCGGGCGCGGCGTCGGGGCGCAGGAGGCCGAACTCTACCTCGACCCGAGTTTGCGGCGGATGATGCCCGACCCTTATGCGCTGCGCGACATGCAGCGGGCGGCCGAACGCCTCGCCGCGGCCGTCGAATCCGGTGAGAAGATCGCGATTTTCGGCGATTACGACGTGGACGGCGCCGCTTCCGCGGCGCTTCTTTCCGAGTTTCTCACCGCGGCCGGCGCGCCGCACGTCGTGCGTATTCCGGATCGCATCTTCGAGGGCTATGGCCCGAACGCCAAGGCGATCGGCGAATTGGCCGAGGCCGGGGCGAAACTTCTCGTCTGCGTGGATTGCGGGACGGCGAGCCACGCACCGCTGGCCGAGGCGGCCGGGCTCGGGCTCGAGACGATCGTCCTCGATCATCATCAAGCGCCGGAAATTCTTCCCCAAGCCATCGTCGTCAATCCCAACCGCCAGGACGATCTTTCGGGCCTCGGCCAGCTTTGCGCGGCGGGCGTCGTCTTCATGGCGCTTGTTGCGACCAATCGACTGCTGCGCGCCCGCGGCTTTTGGACCGCGGCGCGGCCCGAGCCCGATCTTCTGCTCGGTCTCGATCTCGTCGCGCTCGCAACAATCGCCGATGTCGCGCCGCTGACTGGACTGAACCGCGCCTTCGTCGTCAAAGGCCTTGCCTTGATGCGGGCGCGCGGCAGGCCGGGCTTGACGGCGCTTTTCGATGTCGCGGGCGCGGACGGACCGCCCAACCCCTATCACTTGGGCTTTCTCATCGGGCCGCGCATCAACGCCGGCGGGCGCATCGGCGATGCGGCCCTGGGCGCCAGATTGCTGGCGCTGCGCGACGCGGCCGAAGCGCGGCGCATCGCCGAAAATCTCGACCGGCTGAATCGCGAACGGCGGATCGTCGAGGCGGCGACGCTCGAGGCGGCCGTGGCGCAAGCGGCGCGCGACGGCGAGCGGGCCGCAATTCTTGTCGCAGGCGAGACATGGCATCCGGGCGTCGTCGGGCTGGTCGCGGCGCGCCTCAAAGAAAAATTCCGCCGTCCGGCCTTTGCCGTCGCCTTCGACGCGGCATTGGGCACAGGCTCGGGCCGTTCCGTTCCGGGCATCGATCTCGGCCATATCGTGCGCCAGGCGGTCGGGGCCGGGATTCTCGCCAAGGGCGGCGGCCATGCCATGGCGGCGGGGATCACGCTGGAGCGCGACAAGCTCGAGGCTTTCCGCGAGTTCCTCGAGGCCAGTCTCGCCGAGAAAGTCGCGGCGGCCGGCGCCAAGGAGGGGCTTGCGATCGATGCCGTGCTGACGGCGGCGGGCGCCAATGCCGCGCTTTATGCGGCGCTCGAACGGGCCGGCCCTTACGGGGCCGGCAATCCGGAGCCGATTTTCGCCTTTCCGGCGCATCGGCTGACCGAGGTTCTACCGGTCGGCGAAGGGCATTTGCGCTGGCGTGCCGAGGCGGGCGACGGCGCAAGCCTCGAAGGCACCGCCTTCCGCGCCATGGGCGAACCGCTCGGCGAAGTTTTGCGCGCGGCGCGCGGCACCTGCGTGCACCTTGTCGGCAGCTTGACGCTCGATCGCTGGAACGGGCGCGAAAAGATCAAGCTGCGGCTCATCGACCTCGCGCCGGCCGAGCGGCGCGCCTTCGCTGCGGCCTAGCCGCCCTTTGCCGAGGCCCGCGCCTTGCAAGGGCGTCGGACGGCCACTATACCTCGCCCATCCCCGGGATGATCGCCGCGCCCATCGTCTAGCGGTCCAGGACGTTGCCCTTTCACGGCAAAAACAGGGGTTCGAGTCCCCTTGGGCGCGCCAGCGACTTCAACAGCTTAGCTGCTAAACACTCCATCGCGTTGCAACGTACGGCAAATGTACGGCAACGCTGCTGCCAGGCCGCGCCGCAACGCGATTCAGCGACGGCAAGTCGGAGCGGTTTTCCTATTGGCACCCGCTCTCAACACCTTTGGGTTGGCGGCCTATCTCTATTCCTAGGTCCCTTGAAGCCGAGATGCCAAATGCTTCGGCGTGGCCGTTGGTAGTCTACCGCCAGATTTTTGGGTGACCTCGACGCCGGACTTGCGGAAGTATAACGCACCGAGATTGGGGGCGGATCATGTAATGTGCGGTCGCTTCACACGGCATTCTACCTGCAGCAAATTCGCGAGTTGTTGAGCGTCACTGGCCGCCGAATCTGCGGCCAACGAAATATTGGAGCAGCCATGAGAAGGTATTTAGCCGCCCTTGTTTTCGCCGCGTCGCTTAGCGCAGCGTCTGCGGCCACCTACACCATTCAAAACTGGCCTCAGGACTTGAGCAAGGTCCCCTGCGATGCGTGGAAGCACAACAGCGACGGCACATGGGTAGAAGTGGGAACCATCATCGTCAATGGAAACGCCACGACCGGAATGACCTTTAAGGACACGGACGAGGCGAA
>JASHVQ010000182.1 GCA_030044485.1 Methylovirgula sp.
GCTGACGCCGCCACCCAGAACTGATCGCCGAAATTTTTAACAATGCGGACTTGCGGCTGACGCGTCCAGGTGAAGCCTGCGACGTATTGTGCGTCGATCGTCGCCGGAATGACTTCGTTGCGCGGCGTGATGCCCTTGCCTTGCAGCGTTGCCAGTGACCAGGTTTGACCGGCGAGCAGGTGGAATCCCTCGTCCGCCCAATCGATCGTCCCATACAAATGCCGGACGCGCGGCTGGTAGGAATTGCTCTCGGTCGAATTGGCCGTGTCGCCCGCACCCAAGAAGTCGAACTCGCCATAGCCGGAAATTAGCGTGTCCGGATTGAAATTGCCTTGAACCAAGGCCGAGATGCGCGACTGCCGGGCAGTGCCGCGCAGCTCCTGCAGATGCGCATTCTGACTGGTGTATTTGGTAAGGCTGCCGAAGGCCGGGCTGAAATCGCCGCCCGTGTCGCGGGTGCGGAACACGCCTTCGGCTGCGAGGAAGCCGCCCGGGGTGATCGTGATCCCGTTGAGATAGAATTTCTTGTCCCAAGGATGCGGCGGCTCGTAAGGCGCGACAGGCGCCGCCTGCGCTTGCCTGATGATCACCCGCTGCTGCTGATCCATGCGCCTTTCGAGCTGGTGGATCTGCGCCTTGAGGAGTTTGATCTGCGCGGCAATGTCCGAGTCGTCGGCCTGCGCCGCCACGCTCGAGGCGAGCAGGGCCGCGATGGCCACGCCGCTCAGGAGCGGTGCGGACAAACGCACACCGGTCTTCGAATATACTTTCACTTGAGCCCCCTGAGATTGCGAGGCCTTGGGTTGGCCTCATGTCATCCCGGCGGGAGTCTTAAGATCGGAGCCCCCGGAGTTTTGTGACAATTCGGCCGGGCTTTCTTAAAAATAAATTTATGAAATGCCTGTGCAAAGTCTCATAACATTGATTATCAAAACGTTTTACCTTCTGCTCCGCTCAGGGTCGGTTGGCGAATTGCCGATGAGTGTTGCAATCCTGCCAGCCTGGCTGAAGCCAAGAATTGTGGATAATCCAGGCCGTTGGGCCGCCAGTTCGAGGCGCGAATCGGTGCGCGAAATTCGCTGACGTGTCTTCGCATAAAATATTCACGGCGCGATCTTGAGTAATTTCAACTATAGTCATCGATCCAGATCGTGCAATATATTTCGTAAGGTCGGCATAACTACAATATATACGTTTTCGATTACTTTCAAAGACGCTCGCCGTCCGAAAAAATTGGCCCCTGGAAGCCTGGCCTCCGCGCCGCCCACCAAAATTCGTGGCCCCGCACCACGGAGGTTTTGCCGGGCGCCCGCCCATTGGCCGCGCGCCACCGGGCATTCGAAAGGGCTTCGAGATTCGCAAAGGCTCGCTGCGCAGGCCGCAGCGACACACGCGGCGCGCGCCCCTCCAGGCGCGCGCCTCAATCCAGCGGGGTTGCGTCGATTTCGAGGAGCAGAGCCGAGATCGCCAGTTTGACGGCGTCGACTCCGCCGCCTTCCATCAGGCATGCCGCGGCCGCGTCTTCGAGCTTCGCCGCCTTGTCGCTCAGCAGATCGAACCCGAAGACCCCGCCTGAGCCCGCCAGCCCGTGCGCGATATCCTTGACGCGCTGCAGAACGACGCGAAGCGAGCCGGTCGTCCAAGGCCGAACTATAGGGGATGAGGATGGCGGCATCCATCTTGGCGCGGCGCACGAAGGCGTTTTGCAGCTCGCGCCGCACGAAGGCCTTGCGCAAGGTTTCGATGCTCGTATCGCGCGGCAGGTAGCTGCGCACCGAAGCCGCGAACGTCACCGGATCGAACGGCTTGGCGATGACGCCCTCGGCGCCGAGCGAACGCAGTTTTGCGAATTCTTTCGCCGCCAGCCGCGCCGTCATGAAGACCACGGGAATATAGCAGGTCAAAGGATTGCCGCGCAGATGCGCGAGCGTGGTCGGGCCGTCCATGACCGGCATGATGACGTCAAGCAGGATCATGTTGGGCTGCCAATGGGCGGCGACAACGATCGCGTCGCCGCCGCAGGCGCAGCTGTGCACCGAAAAATCCGGATCGAGCGCCAGCGCGAGCGCGACCACTTCGCGTATGTCAGGCTCGTCGTCGACATGCAGGATGCGCGTGGCGCTCATGCGACATGCCTTGTGCCGGCCGGTCGCGGCTCGAGCCTCTCGCGCCCCGCGGCTGCCGCGCTCGGCAGTTCCAGGAAAAATACGGTTCCGCCGCCTGCCGCGTCGGCAAAGGTGAGCGTGCCGCCAAGCCGGCCGACAATGGTTTTCGCGATGCTCAGGCCGAGCCCGGCGCCGGTTCGCCGTCTTCCGTCGAGCGAAGCGGCGCGGGCGAATTCCTCGAAGACGCGCGGCTTGAAGTCCTCGGGAATGCCAGGCCCGTAGTCGCGCACAGCGATGCGCACCGAATGGGGCCGCGCCTCGATTATCACATCCACATCGGCCTCGGGCGGCGAATATTTCACCGCGTTCGACAGAAGATTGGTCAGCGCTTGCACGAACCTGTCCGGATCGACGTCGACCGCACAATCGTCTGCGGTCGCAACGAGCCTGAGGCGCACGCCGCAGCTCTCGGCAAAGCCGTAATTGACGTCGATCGCCTCCTCCACGAGCGCGCCGAGACTTACCCGCTTCACCTCGAAGGCAGCCTTGCCCGATTGCATCGTCTCGATGTCGAGCAGGTCGTTGACGAGACGAATGAGCCGTTCGCTGTTGGCATAGGCGATCGCAACGAGACGCCGCGCGGCGGGGGGCAGGCGCCAAGTAGGATTGCCGGCAAGGAGCCCGAGAGATGCGGAAAGCGAAGTCAGCGGCGTGCGCAATTCGTGGCTGATGGTCGCGATGCGCGCCTCTGGCGCGCTTTGCGACGCGTAGGCTGCCGGGCGCCGCGGCCGCTTTCGTCTTTTTCGCATGGCGTCTCTCAATCGAATGCCCGGCGGCGCGATGCGACGGGCGATCAGTTCGTCTTGCCGCTGCGCATGACCAGGCGAACAAGATCGGCGGTGTTTTTGGTTCCGAGCTTCATCATTATGTGGGCGCGATGCACCTCGACGGTGCGCGGGCTCAATCCGAGATGCGCGGCGGCTTCCTTGTTCGAGGAAGCGGCAGCGATCTCGGCAAGCACTTCGTGCTCGCGCGGCGTGAGGCGGCGGCTACCCGGAAAATCGCTGACCAGCGCCTCAATGGCGGTAGCGCGTTCTTGCCGCTCCCAAGCCTCGATCGTTTCGCGCACGCGCCGCGCCAGCGTTTCGGGGGCGAAGGGCTTTTCGAAAACGTCGAAGGCTCCGTTCCGCGTCGCTTCGACCGCCAAGGGAATGCTGGCTCTGCCTGAAATGATCACGATCGGCGCCGGG
>JASHVQ010000010.1 GCA_030044485.1 Methylovirgula sp.
GTCAGATGCTCGAGCCGCGACAGGCCGAGAAAGCCGCAAGTCCCCTTGATCGTATGAAACAGCCTGAAGATCTTGCCGATGGCGCTGTCGTTCGAAGGATCGCGTTCGAACAGAACAAGCTGTTCGCCGGCCGCTTCGATGTGCTCGGTCGTCTCAACCAGGAAATCGTTGAGCAATTCGTCCATGGCCTCGGCCGCAACTTACTCTACGCTTGGCCAGGACTATGGCCCCGATCCGTTAAGGAGCTTTGAAGGCCAATCCGTTAAAACTTTTGGAAAAACGCGCGATTTCGACGCCGAAAATCGCGCCGCGCCTAAGCTGTTGCAGCAGCCATTGCGCTGGCCTGAGCGGGGCAGGCCTCGAGCCGCACAAGATCGGCGCTGACCGCGACGCTGAGTGTCAGGTTCGCGGCGCGCGCCACGAGCCCCGCGTAGAAGGGCTGGATTCCTTGCGCGTCGACCTGGTTATTTTCCGGCTTGCCGGCGAGCAGCTGCGGGACGTGGCTCGCAAGCCTCGCATTGGCGCCCTTCGCCTCGACCTCGATCCGCGTGATCTGTTCGCCGCCGCACACTTTCACGCGGATCTCTCCGCCGCGCGGAATGGCGGCCGCGGCGATGAGGCACAGATTGAGTACGAGCTTCACCTTGTCCTTCGGCATGAGGACGCGCGGCACGTCCCATTCGAGTTTCGTACGGTCGTCGGCGAGAAGCCCGCGCGCCACCTGTTCGGCATCGCCCGTGTCGATCGCCGCGCCGGCCGAGCCGGCCGCGCCGAAGGCGAGCCTGCAGAACTGCAGCCGCGCCGAGGCGGTGCGGGCGCTCTTTTTGACGAGGTCGAGCGCGAATCCGCGCATCTCGGCATCTTTCTCTTCCTCGAGCACTTCGAGCCCGTTGACGATGGCACCGACGGGGCTGATGACGTCATGGCAGACGCGCGAACAGAGAAGCGCCGCGAGGTCGAGGGGGTTGAGCGCGAATTCGGTCATTTTTATTCCTTCGAGGGTCGAAGAGCGGGGCGAAAGCCGGGCTGCGCGGGCGCGAGCGGGCAAACGACCGCTGCGTTGCAGCACGCGAAGGCTTACGCGACCCCACCTGAAATCCGCACCTTAGACGCGGCGGATTAAAAACTGACGAATCACGAAAAATCTCGTTGTGGCTTCTAGTTGCACGTTGGCTCCTGGTTTGCAAATCGGAGCTTGGCAGGGGCGCCTAGACTTGAAACGCGGCCCAATTTGCCGCATGCAAAGCGGCCGCGACACCCGAGATCCTATGCCCGTCAAGACGAGCCAAACTCACGATCGCCTCGGCCTCAATTACGATGCCGTCGCCGAGGTCTTCGCAGAACTCGCCTCGGCGGCCGGCGCCGCGGTCATGCGTTTCTACAAAGGCGACAGCAACGTTCAGACGAAGGCCGACCAAAGCCCGGTCTGCGATGCGGATGTCGCGGGCGAGGCCATCATTCTCGAAGGTCTCGCGGCGCACCTGCCGGATCTGCCGGTCATATCCGAGGAGGCGGCCGCCAACGGCGCGGCGGCGCGGCTCGCCGATAGTTTCATCCTGGTCGATCCGATCGACGGAACGCGCGAGTTCTTGGCCGGGAAGGACGAATTCACCGTCAACATCGGGCTCGTCGTGAACGGCGAGCCGAAAGCCGGCGTCGTCTACGCGCCGGCGCTTGAACTGATGTGGATGGCCGGCAGGAAGCCCGCTTCCTTTTCGCTTCTTCCGGGCGCGAAATTGCCGCCCGCCGGCAAGCGCCACCGCATTCATGTGCGGCGTCCCGAATCGGACGGCCTGATCGCCTTGACGAGTTGGTCGCACACCGACCCGCGCACCTCGACCTTCCTTTCCAAACTGCCCGTCAAGGAGCGCCGTATGATCGGCTCTTCCTTGAAATTCTGCGCCATCGCCGATGGCTCCGCCGATATCTACCCGCGCTTCGGGGCGACCATGGAATGGGATACGGCGGCAGGCGACGCCATTCTGCGGGCCGCCGGCGGGATCGTGCTCGCCCGCGACGGCCAGCCGCTTCGCTACGGCAAGAGCGCCGCGAAGTTCATGAACGGCTCTTTCGTCGCTTGCGGAGACCGCGCGTCGGTGCCGGCGCATCTCGGCGCAAGATTGGCGTAATTCTCCGTTAACCATGCTCGTTGAGAGTCGCGTTATCCGAAAGCACGCGCCATATCGGGAGGCGTCCATGCGCGCATTTTCGCGTCGAGAAATTACCGCCAAACTGGCGTTGATTGCCGCCGCCGGCACGGCTCTGAGCTGGCCGCGTGCGGCGCGCGCCACGACCGAGGACAATTCCAACCAGTTCAGCGGCGACGAGATCATCCGTGCCGGGCACCATTTCTTCGGGACGATCTCGCGCGGACTCGCGGAGGTCGTCGAGGCCGCGACCCGGCGCTGGGGTCGGCCGAACGGCTATATTCTGGGGCAAGAAGCAAGCGGCGCTTTCGTCGGCGGCCTGCGCTACGGCGAAGGCGTCATGTACACGCGCAATGCCGGCGACCTTAAAGTCTTCTGGCAGGGACCGTCGCTCGGCTTCGATGCCGGCGCCGATGGCGATCGCACCATGATGCTCGTCTACGGCCTGCCGGCGGTCAACGCGGTCTTTCGCCGATTCGGCGGCGTCGACGGTTCGGCCTATTTCGTGGGCGGGTTCGGAATGACCGCCTTGACGGCCGACAATATCGTCGTTGTGCCCATCCGCACCGGGGTTGGGGCGCGATTTGGCCTCAATCTTGGCTATTTAAAGTTCACGCCGCACGCGACTTGGAACCCGTTCTGAGGGCTTTGCGGCAACCTGCCGGCACTTGGCCGGGTTTTGCTCTCGGCTTGCTTAAGTGCCATATTTGACGGCGAAAGACTGCCGGATAGAGCCGCGTGATCGAGCAAATCATGATCTTCGCGCTCGGGTTCCTGCTTGCAGGGCTCGCGGCGCTGGCCTTCGCGCCCGTCTTCTGGCGACGCGCGAACCGACTGACGCGTCGTCGGCTCGAAACCCAGGTTCCCCTTTCCGTCCAGGAAATCCTCGCGGAGAGGGACCAATTGCGGGCCGAATTCGCCGTCGAACAGCGGCGCATCGAACTGCGCGCCGCGCAAGTGAACCTGGCGCATGCCGCCGACCGCAGCGAACTCGGCCGGCGCGCCGCCGAAGTCAGCGACCTGAAGGACCTGCTTGCTTCGAGCGCCGCCGAAAACCATGAATATGAGCTTGCGCTCGCCAACGTGCAGCGCGAGCTCGCCCAGGCGAATGCCGAACTAGGCGCGGCCAGCAAGGCGCTCTTCGACGCCGAAGCGCTTTACGAACGCAAGCAGTCGGAGCTGCTCGATCTTGGCAAGGCGCATGAAGCGATGACCATGCTGGCCGAGGAACGGCTTGCAAACCACGCCGCCGCCGATGCGCGCGCCGTCGGATTGGAATTGCGGCTCGCCGACGTCAGCCGCATGCTGCTCGAGGCGGAGAAGCGCTTCACCGAACGAACGGCGCAGGCCGCCAAGCTCAGCGACTCGCTCGCGCTTTCGCGCCGCCATCTCGAATTGAGCGAAAACAACGGCGCCGCGTTGCAGAGAAAATTGGACGCCGAGGCGGTGCGCGCCGCGGCCGTCGGCCTGGAGTTCGAGGCGCTGCGTGCGCAGCGCGACGAGGATCAGGGGAAGTTGCGCGCCCTGACCGCCAAGCTCGGCGCAAACCAAGCGGCGCTCGAGGACGCCGGCCAGCGCGAAGAAGAGATTCGCGCGCAGCGCGACCGGCGACTCGAGAAGGCGCGCGAGGCGGAGCGCAACTTGGCCGAGAAATACGAGCGCCTGCAGTCCGAATATGCCGCGCTGCAGGGCGCCCTCGACGTCGCACGCCGGCGTTGCGAGGCGCTCGAATCCGAAATGGTCGAGCGCGGGTTGCGCCCCAAAAAGCCTGCCGAGGCCGAGGATGGATCGACGCCGCATCGCGACGGCAATGGCGGCTTCGCACATCCGCCGCGCGCCGGCGAACCTGCTGCGCCCGGCGCGGAGAGCGCAGCCGAAGCGGAAAGAATGCGTGTCGCGCGCCCGGCTGTGCCGGACGACGGCCCCGGCGGAAGGCGCGACCACCTCAGATCCTGAGAGCGAAGCTTGCCGGGCTCTGCCTGGGCCTATAGAAGGCGAGAGCGCCGCTCCCTTCGTCTAGCGGCCCAGGACGTCGCCCTCTCACGGCGAAAACAGGGGTTCGAGTCCCCTAGGGAGCGCCAGAAAGCAAGCCGCCATGCGCTCAAGCGGCGGCGACGGGCCTGCCGGAAATCGGCGGCCGGGAAGTCAGCAGCGGCGTGATCTCGGAGGCGGGCAAGGGTTTCGAATAGAGGTACCCCTGTCCGAAGGCGCAGCCGAGACGTCTAAGCTCTCTGGCTTCTTCGTAATTCTCGATCCCCTCGGCGATCGCCTCCATTCGCAACCCCTTGGCCAGCGTCAGGATGGTGGTGACGACTTCTCTGGCTTCCGGCTTTTTCAAAAGATCGGCGACGAAGGATCTGTCGATTTTGAGATTGTCAAACGGAAAGCGGTGGAGATGGCCGAGAGAAGAATAGCCCGTCCCGAAATCGTCGATGCTCAGTTTTACGCCGATCGACTTGAGCTGCGACAATATGCTTGCGGCGCGTTGCGGATCGCCCATCGTGCAGCTTTCGGTCACTTCCAGTCGGATGGAGGCCGGATTGATCCTGGCTTCGTCCAAAACGAATTGCACATCGCGCGCGAGATTAGGTTCGGTAAATTGCCGGGGCGAAAGATTTACGCTCATGCTCAGATGCGGTGATTCGACGCGTTCCTGCCATGCGTACAACTGCCGGCAGGCTTCGCGGAGCACCCAAAATCCCAGCGGAATGATGATGCCCGTCTCTTCGGCGATCGAGATGAAATCGGCGGGGTGGACCAGGTCCCCGCCGGGCGTTTGCCAGCGAAGCAGCGCCTCGAATCCTTCGATTTTCTCGGTACGGAGCGATACGATCGGCTGATAGTGCAGCACAAATTCGTTGTTGCTGAGTGCGCGGCGCAGTCTGGTCTGCAAATGCAAGCGCGCGGTCGCCTGGGCGTGCATCGAATCGTCGTAAATCTGCATCCGCGCTTCACCGCGGCTCTTGGCGTAATACATCGCGAGATCGGCGTCTCGCAGAATATCGTCCGCGGCATTGTATGCCACGCAACTCGCGACGATTCCGATGCTGGCGGTGGCGTAAACTTCCTGACCTTCGACGACGAAGGGCGCCGAAAGCGCTTCCTCTATGCGCATCGCGGCGGCAATTGCATCTTCGGCTCCGTCGACCTCGGTGAGCAAGACGGTAAATTCGTCTCCTCCGAAGCGCGCCAGCATGTCGCTCACCGGCTCGCTGGTCATTGCGTGGCGTGAACGCTCCGTGCTGCGCAGCAGCCCGCGCAGCCGATCCGCAACCTCAAAAAGAAGGCCGTCGCCGGCGCCGTGGCCGAGGCTGTCGTTGACCCTTTTGAAGCCGTCCAGATCCAAGAAGAACACGGCGAAGTCCGTCGCCGCCCGCCCCTTTCTGGAAAGAGCCGCCTTGAGACGACGCATGAAGAAGGTGCGATTGGGCAAGCCGGTGAGAGGATCGTGCAACGCGTCGCGAACCGCCTCTTCCTTGGCGCGAAGCAGTTCGGTCGCCAGCCGCTTTTCCTCTTGGATCGTGGTCGCCAGCGCATTGTTCGACGCGAGAAGCTGGGAGCGTGCCGCGCCGAGACCTTCGCGAGCCCGATCGAGCCCCATCGCGGCCAGCTTGACGCTCTGTTGCAAGGCGTTGAAGCTCACGGCCATCGCCCCAAGTTCGTCGCGCGAGTGGACCTCGACGGGGGTAACATCGGCGCAAGCGTGCGCGGCCTGCAAATTGCCTTCGCCCAAAGCATCCATCGCCCGCGCCAAATCCCGCACCGTGCCGTGCGCGAGCCGCTCCGCCGCTTCTTTAACCTCGTTGGCCGAGTGCGCGATCATGCCCGGCAGAACAAGGCCAACGCTGATTGTCAGGATCGCCACGAGGACGAAGATGTCCTCGAGTCCGACGACGAACACTTGGTTGTTGTCGGGAATGGCGCCGACGGCCAGCATGTAGCCTGCGGCGTCGAGCGCCAGAACGAGCAGCATAGCTCCCGTGAGCTTGACGTGCAGACTGCCGCCCAAGGGCCTCAGCCCGCGCCGCCAGCGATCCTCCAGTTTTCGCCATGCATAAAGCCCCGCTCCCGAATAGGCCATGAGCAGGCCGAATACGACGGTGGGCAAGCCGAACTGTTCGAATCCGAGCAGCGCGCTGCACCCCCAAACGCCGGCCGCGGCAAGCCCAAGTCCGACGGTGCCTTTGGGCGCGCGGAAAGGGCGAACCGCGTCGGGTGCGTCCCGGCGCAGCAGATAGACGGCCACGCTCGGGAGGCAAATTCCGATGAGATAGGTGAAGTTCGCGGCGGCAATCAGCCAAATCGGATCGCCGATGAGGAGAAAAAGGATCGCAAATCCCGCCGTGGCCAGCGTCGCGGCCCAAGGCGTGTCGGTCGGAAGGCGCAAGGCGAGGAAGCGCGGCGCAAGCCCGTCCTCCGAGAGTTGCGACATGGTCCGTGCCGCCCCGGCCAGCGGCTGCAACGTGCCGTGGAACATGTTGAACATCATGAAGCCGATGGCTGCCGACTTCGCGAAACTCCCGAAGACGGGCGCAAAGGTCGGGCCGAGAACTTCCAGCAGATCCCGCCCAAGCGCCGCCGGTCCCAAGGCGCCAAGCCAGATCAGCGGCAAGAAGGCGAAGTAGACGGCCGCCATGCCGGCGCTTGCCAGTGTCGCCCGCGGCACGTTGCGCGCCGGCGCAACCGTCTCGCCGACATGGCACGTAGCCGCTTCGAACGCGGGGGCGCCGAAGCCGATCAAATAGAGGCCCGCCATCATCGAGGTCAGCGCGCCAAACCAGCCGGGAAATGGCGCGGTCAAATGGAAGTCGAAGGCGCGCGCCCAATCCATGCCGCCGCTGAGGAGCGGCGCCAACATCGAGATGAACGCAAGACATGCCGAAGCCGCGGCGATCGGCAAGGCGAGATTCGCGACCCATCGGATGCCGCAAAGATTGACGCCGGTGAACAGCAGCACGAGCCCGCAGGCGATGACCGGAACCGGAATGCCGGGCAGGCACCATTGGTGGATGGCTGTTGCCGATAGGATCGCAGTCACGCCGCAGGTCGGGACCCAGCCCCACCAATAGCAAACGCCGGCCAGTGCCGAGAGTATGGGGCTATAGCGGCGAAAGGCTCCCGTGCACGATGCCGCGATTCCGCCAACCCGGTCCGGCGACATCAGAACAAGCTCGACCCAGCCGGGTGCCGCGGCGTAGCTGAGCAGCAGGCCGACGATCAACAGGCCGACAGCGGCACTTCCTTGGCCGGGTATGTTTCCCTGCCCGACGAAGAGCGCCGTGATGAGAAACAGCGACTGATTGCTGCCGCCCATGGCCAGGGCGCTCGTGCCCAGCCATCCGAGCCGCCGCGGATGCGGTTTCGGCCCTAATTCTTCAGGATGACTTGCCGCAGATGTCCGTTGCCCGGACTTTGATTTGCCCATGCCGGAGCAGCCTCCCGTCTAGGCTGCCAGCATCTCTGAAAGATTGAATCGGCCACAGCCCAAAATCGGCGGCGCCATTAGATAGCCGGGAGTTTTACGAAAGATCGAAACGGATGCGGAAAATTCTAGCGTTTCGCGAACTGCAGGAACCTCAATACAATCCAACACAGAAGTGTTATGATGCCGAACTAATATTGGCCCGCTCCTTTGGAGGACATCGATATGAAGCCCAATATTGTTGTTGTTGCGCTTGGACTCTGTGCCTTCGCCACTCTGGCGCCCGACAGCGCCCAAGCTTATCACGGATGGCACGGCGGCCATTGGGCAGGCGGTGGCTGGCACGGCGGCTATTGGCGCGGTGGCCGTTACTATGGCCCGGGATGGGGCTGGGGCGCGGCCGCGGCAGGACTTGCCGTCGGCGCGGCCGTCGGAGCAGCCACCGCCGCTCCATATTATGGCTACGGATATCCGGGATATGGTTATCCTGGGTGCCCCTACGGCTATCATTACTACGGCGGCTATTGCTATCCGAATTGAGCGTCGAAACGCGCTAGGCGCGCGTCGGCCAGTGCCGCTCGTGAAACCAGGCGCGGTAGACGGTCATTTTGGCGCGTTGCGTCGCCGGCGCATGCCGCTTGCACGTCGATGCCTCTTCGCTTCCCTCGGGCGCGCCCCAGCGTAGTTCGACGCAATCGTTGAGGTTGTAGGCCATTTCGAGTGCCGCGGCGCGATCGACCACGTCCTGAAGCGACAGCGTCCAGGCCGAGCCGTCGCTGCGCGTATAGGTGAACTTGCGCGCTGCAAGCTCGGCGGCGAGCGTGCTCTGCAATTCGGCCTTCACCTGCGCGACGCTCTTGCCACCGGGCATCGCGTAGCGCTCCGGCCGCGCCGCTACCCGGTCCGGAAAGCCGGTCACCACGTCGATTGCGATCAGCATGCGAAAATCGCGCGCCGGCGTCGCGAAATCCTCCCATGCGCCGTTGGTCTCGAAGATCGACGCGCCGTCCGGCATGTCGGCGTCGCCGGCCGCGCTTGCCTGATACTTGCGCCCGTTTTCGACGGCCGTGACGCGCGTCTTCACTTGTTCTTCGAGCGATGTAATCGCATCTTCCATGGCGAGCGCGGGATCGAGCGGCTGCGGCGACATCACCTCGTCCATCCGATCGTAGAAATCCTCGGCCGCGAGCTGCGACTGCTCGAGCGAATAATCCCCATATTGATCGTTCTTCGCGATTTCGACATTTGTTTGCCGCCGCAAGGCGCCGTTCGCGGCGCGTATGATCGGCCTGAAGCGCTTGAAACCGGGGCTGCCGAGCGCGGGATCGTGGACGAAGAGGAAATTGCCGCGCCAGAAACGTTTGCGCGTAACGGTGCCGTCGGGCTCCGCGTCGACCGCGAGAAGGACGCCCGCCGCGCTGCCGACCTGCGGCACGCGCCGCACCAACATCAAAATGTGTCCGTAGGGATCGGCATATATGGTGCCGGGGCGCAGCGCCTCTTGCGCGAGCGGCACGGGATAGAAGTCGGTGTTGTTGTCGCTGGCCGAGGTCCGTCCATTGCCGGACTGGACGGCGTCGGCGAGCATCGGCAGGAAGTCCCGGAACGACTCGCCGAGCCCCGCTTGACTGGGCGCGGCGCTCGCCGAGCTGAACCATTGCGAGCACCTGGGCGGCCGGCCTTCGTTGCCGCGCGAGCAATGCGAATAGCCGAAGGGCAGGCCCATTTTGAACGCAAAATAAGCGCGCAACATGTAGGGAAGCTTGGCGCAATCC
This sequence comes from Methylovirgula sp., assembly GCA_030044485.1. Lineage (GTDB taxonomy): Bacteria > Pseudomonadota > Alphaproteobacteria > Rhizobiales > Beijerinckiaceae > Methylovirgula. The sequence continues at coordinate 9,345 of JASHVQ010000010.1, forward strand.
GGGCGGAAGACGATGCCGATCTCGTCCTCGCGCACGCCCAAATAGTCAAAGAGCATGTTGCGCGAGCGGTCGCGCAAGACGTCTTGCAGCGTCGGCCAGGAAAGCTCGGTGTCGAGCGGCCCGTCGAAGAGCTTTTGGATCCATGCCGAGTAAAGATTTTCCGTCGCCCGGTCCCACGCATTGCGCAGCGGCCAGACGCTTCCCGGCGTCGCGCGCGGCGCGGGCGGGGGCTCGCCGCGCACCGCGATGTCGCGCGTGATCATCCTGCAGCCGGCGGGCGCCGCGTCGAGGGCCAGCGTCGCGTGCCATGTTCCCGCGGCCGGCGCGGCGACCTCGGCGAACCAGAAATAGGGAGGGCCGCCTTGCAGGTCGGAAGATTTGGCCGCGACGCTTCCGTCCGGGGCGATCAGCGACAGCTCGCCGCGCAGCGGCTTTTCTGCGGCAAACAGGACGCGCAACGGCGCCCCCGTCCAAGGCGCGATCGGCGCGGGCAAGACCGCGATTCCGACAGCCGCTTCGCAGCCGCCGGAGGAATCCTGGGCGCGCGACTCCTCGGCCGAGAAAAACATCAGCAAAATCGCCATGAAAAGCGACAGTGCCAAGTCGGCAACAATGAACCGGCGCCCGAGAAGCAATTGCTCCCTCCCTAACCGCAATCGAAACGATATTGCGAAAGCTTTGGCTGAATGATGGCAGACCGCCTCGGCCCGCGATTGCCGGGAAACAAAGGCACACGGGGGCGGCGAATATGTCAAATGCCCAGCCGCCGGTTGACACTAGATGTATATGCACATAATTCTCAGGCATGGCGGCGGCGCGCTTTCCGGGACGGCGCCGGCAAAGTAAGAATCGCGCGGCAGGCGGATCCGGCTCTGCGCTTTTTCCCCGCGCGGCAAGGGAACGTCATGTCGCAACCAAACCTCGGCGCGCATTCGATAAAAGTCGCGCATGTGAGAATCACCACGGCGAAATCATTCGCCGAGGTCGAAGCGGCGCTCGAAAAGTTGCTTCCGAAGATCGACCAGGAGATCCTCGAGGCTTTGGCCGAGGGCGAGCTCGAACGCGCCAAGCGGCTGGGGCGCGGCTGCGAACTCTTCATCTTCGGCAAACGCGACCACGGGATTTTGCTGCGCAGCGCCGGGCAGACGCGCCGCACGGTGCAATATGAAATCGGCAATCCGATCACCGCGGCGTCGATGACGCAATATCAATTGAGCGCCGCTCTCTACGCGCCGTTGCGCGTCTTGCTTTTTCAGAAGCCCTCGGAAGAAGGGGCGACCTTCGAATACGATCTGCCCTCGTCGCTGTTTGGCCAGTTCGGCGACGAACGCGTGACGGCCGTCGGCGAGAAACTCGACGCCGAACTCGAACGCGCCTTGAGGCGCGCCGCGAGCTAGGTCCGCGAGTTCCGCGCACGGATGGACAGGCGCGGCGGGGCGTGGTCAATTGAGACGCAGGTCCAAAACCGAAGCCACGCCGACCTGATGAGCGCTCAGGAAAAATCCCTGTTCATGACCTTTCTGATGACGCCGGACATGGCCAATTTCTCAGGCCATGTCCACGGCGGCGCCATCCTCAAATTGCTCGACCAAGTGGCCTATGCCTGCGCGGCGCGCTATTCCAAAACCTATGTAGTGACGGCTTCGCTCGACCAGGTGATCTTCAAGGAGCCGATCAAGGTCGGCGAGCTCGTCACCTTCAAGGCCAATGTCAATTACGTCGGGCGCACGTCGATGGAGATCGGCATCAAGGTCGTGGCCGAGAATCTCACGACCAAGGAGGATCGCCACGCCGTATCCTGCTATTTCACGATGGTGGCGCGCAACGCCGACGGCACGCCCTGCGTTGTTCCGCCGCTCAAGATCGAGACCGAACTCGATCGGCGCCTCTTCGAGGCCGGCAAGATGCGCAAGGAAATGCGCCGCGAGATCATGGAGCGCAATCGCGCGCTGCATGTCGGGATTCCGGATTGAGGCGCGGCCTAGGCGTCGCGCAGCCGGTGCACGTCGTGGACGATAATGCCGCTCTCGGGCATTTCGAGCCATTTGCGATGCAAAAGCGTGCGCTTCGTATCCTCGTAGCCGCTCTGCCAGTGCTCGCGCATGGACGTGCCGGAGAAATCATAATCCTTGGCGTGGCCCTCATAGGCCTTCTGCTGATAGATCAGATGAAGGATCGTTATGTCCGGCATTTCGGCGAGCTCGTCGCGCAGACGGCGCTCCTCGTCGTTTAACTGATCCTCGGGGACTTTGACGAGCGCCTGATAGGCGCGCGTCTTCCATTCCCGCAGGCGCTGATACATGTCGGTGTTGTAGCGGGTACGCGACGAATACATGATGTCCTTGTGACGGCCGAGCACATCCGGCATGTCGCGCGGCAATTGCCCGCGCGCCGAGAAAAGATCGACCTGGAAGACGAGCGAGTTGCAGAGGTCGCTTTGGTCGAGAAGATGCTGCAACGGCGTGTTCGAGACGATGCCGCCGTCCCAATAATAATCCGTGCCGATCTTCACCATCGGCAGTGCCGGAGGCAGGGCGCCGGAGGCCATGATGTGCTCCGGGCCGATGACCTCGGTGCGGTTGTCGAAATAGATGAAGTTTCCGGTGAGCACGTTTACCGCGCCGACGGCGAAACGCATGCTGCCGTCGTTGATGAGCGAGAAATCCACGAAATCATTGAGCGTCTGGGCGAGCGGAGCGGAGTCGTAGAAGCTTATCGCAGTGCGCGCGCCGGCGACGTTGAGCCAGGGATTGAGGTCGTGCGGCTTGAAGAAGCCGGGCTGGCCCATGGTCATGGTGAGCAGGGCGCTCGTCGCGTTGCGGGCGCGCCGGTAGATGTCCCCGTCCGGCGTATAGGCCCAGACGTGCCGCTCGGTGATCTTCTTCCAGAAGGCGCGCAGCCTTTCCAGGCGGCGGGCGCGCGAATTTCCGGCGATGATCGCCGCGTTGATGGCGCCGATCGACACGCCGGTCATCCAATCGGGTTCGATGCCGGCCTCATGCAGCGCTTCATAGACGCCCGCCTGATAGGCGCCGAGCGCACCGCCGCCCTGAAAGATCAACGCAATCTGGTTGCAGCGTTCGGGCCGCCAGGGCCTGAAACCTTCCGGCTTGGTACCCGCTTCGACCTTTGCATCCATATCCGTCGCCCGCCCGTCGCCTGCCACAGAGACCATAGGCGGGGCGAATTGCGGTATTGTGACATGTCAGCGTCACATGGCATTCAACGCGAATGTGACAAGATGCCTGGCTTCGGCGCGGCGTTGCTTAACAATTGCGACATTTCGCAAGACGCAGATCGGATTGCAATTTTGCGCCGAGAGATCGAGACTTAGCTTCCTCCGAAGCTCGGGAGCAATCCATGCGCATCGAAGACGTTCTTCACTTGCCCTCCATGCCGCTCGCCGGGCCGAGCTATCCGAAGGGGCCGTACCGTTTCGTCAACCGCGAATACATGGTGATTTCTTACGAGACCGATCCCGACATCGTTCGCGCGCAATTGCCGGAGCCGCTCGAACCCGTCGACCGGCCGCTCGTTCATTACGAATGGATCCGCATGCCGGATTCCTCAGGCTTCGGAGATTATACCGAAAGCGGCGTGGTGATCGCCTGCCGCTACCAAGGCGAAGAGATGAACTTCGTCGCGCAGATGTATCTCGACGACGATCCGCCGATCACGGCCGGGCGCGAAATCTGGGGCTTCCCGAAGAAATACGCGCATCCCAAGCTCGAGATCGTCAAGGACACGTTGACGGGAACCTTGGGTTACGCCGGCCAGCTCGTAGCCATGGGCACGATGGCCTATAAACACGAAAGCATGGCCGGCAATGGCGAGCTGACCAAGGCCATCCTCACCAAGACACAGGTCAATCTGAAGCTCATTCCAGGCATCGACGGCAAACCCGCCATATGCCAGCTCGTGTCCTACAATCTCACCGACGTAAGTGTGAAGGGCTCGTGGATCGGGCCGGGGCGCCTGCATCTTATCCCGCACGTCAACGCCCCGGTGGCCGATCTGCCGGTGCACCGCATCGTCGCCGCGCATCACTTCATCGCCGATTTGACGTTGCCCTACGGGCGCGTGCTCTACGATTACCTGAAACGCTGATGGCGTTAACTTGCGCTATTCGGCGAGATCCGGCGCGGCTTGCGGCGGGAACTCGGCGGCCGGTCTGCGGCTTCCGCCGCGCAGCCATTCCTGGAAGCCATCCAGGATCAGATAGAGAACCGGCGTCGTATAGAGCGTGAGCATTTGGCTGAGGATCAGTCCGCCGACGATCGATATGCCGAGCGGGCGGCGGATCTCGCCGCCTTCCCCGAAGCTCAAGGCCAGCGGGATGGCGCCGAGAATGGCGGCGGCCGTGGTCATCATGATCGGCCGGAACCGCAGCAGCGCGGCTTGGAAAATCGCGTCGCGCGCGCTCATGCCCTGGCGGCGCGCCTCGATCGCGAAGTCGATCATCATGATTGCGTTTTTCTTCACGATGCCGATCAGCAGAATGACGCCGATCAGCGCGATGATGCTGAACTCGGTATTGAACGCCATCAGCGCCAGCAGCGCACCGACGCCGGCCGACGGCAGAGTCGAGAGAATCGTGATCGGATGAATGTAGCTTTCGTAGAGAATGCCGAGCACGATATAGACCGCCGCCAGGGCCGCGGCGATGAGCAGCGGCTCGTTGGAGAGCGAGGATTGGAACATCTGCGCCGTTCCCTGCAGGCTGCCGTGGATGTCGACTGGCATGTGCAGATTGCGCACGTCCCGGTCGATTTCCGAGGAGGCCTGGCTGAGCGACGCCCCGGGCGCCAGGTTGAAGGAAAGGGTCGTCGCCACGAACAGGCCCGAATGATTGACCGAGAGCGGCGTATTTCCGGGCGCGAAATGCGCGATGGCGGCGAGCGGAACCATGGTTTCGAGGCCGGTGCTGACGGCCGCGCCGGCCGACGTGCTGCCATGGCCGGTGTTGGCGATCGCATTGGTGTCGGCGTTGCGCGCATTGTTGATGGGGCTCGAAGCGCTGGCCGATTCGGTGCTGGCCGCTGAGAGCGAGCCGACCGGCGCGGCAGTCGCCGCGGCCGTGCCGGCCGGAGCGTTCGTAGTCTGCGAGCCGGATGGCGGACTGCCGGCCGTGCTGACGTAGATGTCTTTGAGCGTCTCCGGACTCTGCCAATAGCGCGGCGCGACTTCCATGACGACGTGATATTGGTTCACGGCGCTGTAGATCACCGAGACCTGCCGCTGTCCGAAGGCGTCATAAAGCGTATTGTCGATCTGTACCGGGGTGAGGCCGAGCCGCGAGGCCGTGTCGCGATCGATGATGACGTTCGATTCCAGCCCCTTTTGCTGCTGATCCGAATTGACGTCGGCAAGGTATTTGGCGTGCTGCAGGGCGTCGAGCAGCTTCACCGACCAAGTATAGACCTCGGCGGGATCATCGCCCTGCAGCGTATATTGATATTCGGCATTGCTCAGCCGGCCGCCGACGCGAATGTCCTGCACCGCTTGGAGATAAAGCTTGGCGCCCGGAATGACGGCCATCTTGCGGCGCAGCGAGTCGATGACCTGATCGGCACTGCGATGCCGCTGCGACAAGGGCTTCAGCGTCACATAGACCGATCCCTGATTGGTGCCGGACCGGCCGCCGCCGCTGCCCGCGCCGGTAAATCCCATGACGCTTTGCACGGCGCGGTCTTCCTGCACGATGGCCATGAGCTGCGCCATCTTCTTCTGCATGGATTGGAACGAGATGCTCTGGTCGGCCTGGATGGCTCCGACCAGACGTCCGGTGTCCTGTTCGGGAAAAAAGCCTTTGGGTATGACAAGGAATAAAAACACGGTCGTCCCGAGCGCGGCGAAGAGTGCCAGCATGATGAAGCGGCGATGCAGCAGAGCCCACGGCAGACTGCGCTCGTATCCGCTCATGAGAATTGAGAGCGGATTCCACCAGCGGCGCCCCTGGCGCGCCGACCTCACTTTCAGGATGAGCGAGCACAACATGGGCGTTGCGGTGAGCGAGATCAGCAGCGAGATCAGGATCGCCATCGAGAGCGTCACTGCGAATTCGCGAAACAGACGGCCGAGCAGGCCGCCCATCAACAGGATGGGCGTAAAGACGGCGATGAGCGAGATGCTGATCGAGGTCACCGTGAAACCGACTTCGCGCGCGCCGAGCAAAGCCGCCTGGAAGCGCGGTACGCCGGCTTCGATGTGCCGCGTGATGTTTTCGAGAACGACGATCGCATCGTCGACCACGAAGCCCGTGGCGATCGTCAGCGCCATCAGCGAAAGATTGTCGAGGCTGAAGTTCATCAGATACATCGCGCCAAATGTGCCGATGATCGAGACTGGGACGGCAACCGCCGGGATGATGGCGGCGCGCGCATTGCCGAGAAACAGGAAAACGATCAGCGTCACCAGGCAGACGGCGATGACCAGCGTGCGTTCCGTGTCGTGCAGCGAGGCGCGAATCGTCAGGCTTCGGTCGGAAGCCAGCGTAATGTCGACGTCGCGCGGCAGGGCGGCGCGCAAATAGGGCAATTCGGCTTTGACGCCATCGACGGTGGCGATAATGTTGGCGCCTGGCTGGCGAAACAGAATGACGAGAACCGCCGGCTTGCCGTTCGCCAATCCCTCGTTGCGCAGATCCTCGACCGAATCCTCGATGTCGCCCAGATCCGCGAGTTGGATCGGGTTGCCGTTCCGGTAGCCGACGATGAGCGGCCTATAGTCGGCGGCTTTGGTCGCCTGATCGTTGGTGTAGATCTGGTAGTGCCAGCCGCCGTCTTCGATTGCGCCCTTCGGGCTATCGGCGTTGGCCGAGGCAAGCGCGGCGCGCACGTCTTCGAGGCCGACGCCGTATTTGAAAAGCGCCGTCGGGTTGAGTTCGACGCGCACCGCCGGCAAGGCGCCACCCCCGACAATCACCTGCCCGATGCCGCTGAGCTGCGAGAGGCGCTGCTGCAAGACATTGCTCGCCGCGTCGTAAAGCTGGCCAGGCGTCAAGGTCTTCGAGGTGAGCGAAAGTATTAAGATTGGCGCGTCGGCGGGATTGATTTTGCGGTAGGTCGGATTCTGCTTGAGGTCCGCCGGCAAGTCGGCCATCGATGCGTTGATCGCCGCCTGCACGTCGCGCGCCGCCCCGTCGATGTCGCGATCGAGACTGAATTGCAGCGTGATCCGCGTCTGGCCGACGCCGCTCGTCGACGACATTTCCGTCACGTCGGCGATCTGCCCAAGGCGGCGCTCGAGCGGGCTTGCGACACTCGTTGCGACCGTGTCGGGACTTGCGCCGGGCAACATGGCCTGGACGGCGATGGTCGGAAAATCGACCTGCGGCAGGGGCGCGACCGGCAGGCTCAGAAAGCCCAATA
>JASHVQ010000183.1 GCA_030044485.1 Methylovirgula sp.
GACGGCCGGGCGCAGGGCGGCATAAAGCACGCTGATCTGGCCGGGCACTTGGCTGCCCTCGATCGCAGCCTTGACGGCGCCGCAACTCGCATGGCCGAGCACGAGGATCGCCTTCGTTCCGAGCACGGCCGCTCCATATTCCAAACTGGCGATGACTTCGGGTGTGGCCAAATTGCCGGCAACGCGCGTGACGAAGACGTGGCCGATGCTCTGGTCAAAGACCAACTCGACCGGCACGCGCGAATCCGCGCAGGAGAGGACCGCCGCGAAAGGCGCTTGCTTGGCGACATTATTCTGCTTCAGAAGCGCGAGGTCCTCGTCAAACGATGCGAGACGGTGTTCGACGAAACGCTTGTTTCCTTCAAGCAGCGCTTGCAAGGCCCCTTCGGGCGAGAGTGCGTCTTGTCCGGCGGCGCGCGCTTTCGAGCCGAAGGCGGTCGCCGCGATCGCCGCGGCCATGGCGTTTCGCAGCAGGCCGCGGCGCGAAAAGCCGGACGGCTGCGGCGCGTGTATGGCGCCGTTGCAACAGGCACACGCCGCCGCGTATTTCCCAAGAGGATCCGTCGTCTTCATGGCTCAACCCTCAAGCCCGCCTCGAAGCATGGGCAGCCTGCCGCGGCGCACCCTATCTTCGCCTCGGCGGTAGAATAATGGCTCCCTGAGCAGGACTCGAACCTGCGACCGATCGATTAACAGTCGATTGCTCTACCAGCTGAGCTATCAGGGATCAGGGGATAACGGGATATAGCAAGCGCGCCATGGCTTTGCAAAGCCGACGGGCTTGCGGCATTGACCTTCTTGCCGAACATTCCTTGCGGAGGGCGCGCGTCATTTGATATAGCGGCCGGCGTGCCGGATTGCTGGTCCGGCCGCCCTGGCCTCGTGGCGGAGTGGCTACGCAGAGGACTGCAAATCCTTGCACCCCGGTTCGATTCCGGGCGAGGCCTCCACGCTCCTGCGCGCTCTTCGCTCAACTTTGGATGCCGCCCTGCCGATTTTCAAAATCTGGCCGGGGTGCAGTGCTAAGCGCTTGCGAATCAATTTGCGCGCTGGGTCCTTTCGGCATGGCGACGCCAGTCATCCACAGCTTCGCGCAAATTCCTTCTTTTGCGCGGATGGCCCGATGCTATCTTGGCCGCAAGAGAGTCAAACCGATTCGAGTTAGAGGTCTGCGGTGTGTCGCCGGCCGGTCGGCTTGAGCGTTCTGAAGCGTTCGAGGAGCTGGTCCGTTGGGCAGCAGCGACCTTCAATCGGCACGGAGCGAGCGGCGTGCCGACGCCGATGCCGGCGCCGCGGAAAGCGGAGCGACAAGCCTCGAGCTCATCGAGATCGCCGGGCGCATCAAATGGTTCGATGTCTCGAAGGGTTATGGCTTCGTCGTTCCCGACAACGGCATGGGCGACGTGCTCTTGCACGTGACGACGCTGCGCCGCGACGGATTCCAAACCATACATGAGGGGACGCGCATCGTCTGCGAGGCGGTAGCGCGCGCCAAGGGCCTGCAGGTCTTTCGGGTGATCTCTATGGATGAGTCCACCGCCGTGCATCCCTCGCAATTGCAACCGGCGCGTACCCACGTGCAGGTCACCCCTACCAGCGGTTTCGAAATCTGCATCGTCAAATGGTTCAACCGCGTGCGCGGCTTCGGCTTCCTGTCGCGCGGCGACGGTACGGAAGACATTTTCGTCCACATGGAGACGCTGCGCCGCTACGGCATCGCCGAATTGAAGCCGGGCGACGGCCTGCTCGTGCGCTTCGGTGACGGGCCGAAAGGGTTGATGGCGGCGGAAGTGCGCCCGCTCGAAGCGGCCTTGCCATCCTCGCATTGATCCGGCATGAGAGCTTGGCCGCAAGGTCGAGCTTAGCGGACCTTCCGAGCTTAGCGGATCTTCAATGTGACCGACCTTCAGCTTTCGCCGGCGCAGCCGATCGCGGCTTGGCGCGCTCTGCCGCGCGCCGCGCTGTTTTTCGTCTTTGCCGCCGTCCTGCTTCTTTTGCAAGCCGCCAACGGCGTCGCCGAAGAAGGGAAATTCGAGCCGCTCAGCATCGAGACCGCCAGCGGAACGCATGATTTTTCGGTCGAGGTCATGCGCACCCAGCCCGAACTCGAAAAAGGGCTGATGTTTCGCACCTCCATGCCGCAAGATCATGGCATGCTTTTCGACTTCCAGACCGAGCAATCGGTGATGATGTGGATGAAGAACACCTATATTCCGCTCGACATGGTCTTCATGAGCAGGGCCGGGAGGGTCATCGGCATCGTCGCCAATGCCAAACCTATGTCGGAACAGATCCTCGGCATAGTGACGCCCTCCTTCGCCGTGCTCGAACTCAATGCGGGCGTGGCGGCAAAGATCGGGCTTAAGGTCGGGGATCGGGTCGAACATCCGATCTTCGGCCCCTGAACCTGCCGCCTTGTTCGCCCTGGGCTTCCCGTGCTAGCGGACGGGCAATCCTCGGGGCATGGCGCAGCCTGGTAGCGCGGAAGTTTTGGGTACTTCAGGTCGCAGGTTCGAATCCTGCTGCCCCGACCAGTCCGTAGGTGAATCGCTATGAAGGCACGTATCTACCGCCCAAGCCGCAGCACGACCCAGTCGGGCGAGGCGCGCAGCAAGCTCTGGCTTCTCGAATTCGTGCCGGAACTGCCGCCGGAGATCGATCCCTTAATGGGGTGGACCGGTTCGCAGGACATGCGCCGCGAGGTCAGGCTGAACTTCGGCACCAAGGCGGAGGCGGTCGCCTATGCCGGCAAGCACGGCATCGCCTATGAGGTCGAAGAGCCCTCGGAAACCAAACGGAAATTGATTTCCTATTCTGATAATTTCAAATCGACCCGGCGTGGCCTGTGGACGCATTGAGCCGAAGACGCTGGCCGGTTGGCCGCAAGGCCCCGTAGCTCAGCTGGATAGAGCAGCCGCCTTCTAAGCGGCAGGTCGGAGGTTCGAGCCCTCCCGGGGTCACCATGCGAAAGGCCGTTCGGGCATGGACGCGATCTCCGATCGGCCAGATTTCAAAACGAGACACGGCGCCAGTCAGCGATGCCCGATGATGTCGCGGCAGGCGGGGCTGAGTTGCTCGACGTGGCGAATCAGGCAGGCGTGGATTTTGGCATGATCGGGAATGTCTTCACGGCAAAAGCGGAAGGCATCGTCATGGCATGGGTGCTTCTGGGACGGCGTTGGCGGAGACACGGCGCCTGCCGGCACAATAAGTGCGATCAGGAATCCGACGATTGCAGCTCTCAAAATGATTTTCATTTTCCGGTTTCCTCTGGTGTTTCGTTTTGCCGGTGCTCCTGCAGGGGTGATGCCGGGGCAATGTTGCCCCATTGTTTTGCAACGTCATGAAGTGATGACAACAGCAGCGAACGATTGCACCAAAGCCCATGCCCGATCAACGTGGTTGCGTTATGTCACTTTGTGAATTGAAATGGCTTGTCAGCCCGCCTTCCAAGCGGCAGGTCGCAGGTTCGAGCCCTGCCGGGCTCACCAGTGTGGGAGAGCGCATCTTGGAGAAACCTCGTTACGAGGTTTTGGATGGAATGCGCGGCATCGCCGCGCTTTGCGTCCTGCTGAGGCATATCGCTCAATATAGCCCTTACTCGGCTTTTCGGAACGCCTTTATCGCCGTCGATTTTTTCTTCATCCTCAGCGGGTTCGTCATTGCCTATGCGTATGGCCCGCGCATCGGGCTGGGCCTTGCGGATTTCATGCAAAGGCGGCTCATCAGACTCTATCCGATGTTTCTTTTTGGTCTGATCCTGGGCGCGCCGGTCTTGATCTTGGCTACGCATTTGGGTCTTACCGGCTATTCGCTGCCGGCCGCCTACGCAAGCCTCGTCACGAACGTCTTTTATCTGCCGCATCTCGGGAGCGCCGTGAAAGCGGACATATACCACGACCCGATTTTTCCTGCGAACGGATCAGCCTGGTCGCTGTTTTTCGAGCTCATCGCCAATGCGTTCTTCATTTTGCTGTTCACCGCCCGGCGCCATCTGTGGATCATTATAATCTTGGCCTATCTTGGAATTATCGGCAGCGGTTTTCTCGTTCCGATCACCGAAGGACATGGATTTTTCA
>JASHVQ010000011.1 GCA_030044485.1 Methylovirgula sp.
GCCGGGGCGAAATATGGCTACAGCCTGCTTTGGGTCGTCCTGGTCGCCAACGTCATTGCGATGCTGTTCCAGGCGCTTTCGGCCAAGCTCGGCATTGTCACCGGCCGCAACCTCGCCGAAATCTGCCGCGAACGCCTGCCGCGCCCACTTGTCTTGGCCATGTGGATCGCCAGCGAGATTGCCGCCATGGCGACCGATCTTGCCGAATTTCTCGGCGGCGCCGTGGGACTTTCGCTGCTCTTCCATTTTCCTCTGCTCTGGGGAATGGGGGTGACCGCGATCGTCACCTACGGAATTCTGCTTTTCGAACGGCAGGGTTTCCGGCCGATCGAGATCATCATCGGCGCCTTGGTGGCGGTGATTGCGATCTGCTACCTGATCGAAGTCTTCATCGCCCCGGTCGATTGGAGCGCCGCGGCGCTTCACTCGGTGCTGCCGCAGATTCCCGACGCGGCGGCGGTGACGATTGTGGTTGGCATCATCGGCGCGACCGTGATGCCGCACGCCATCTATCTCCATTCCGGCCTGACGCAGACACGCATGCCGATGCGCGACGAAGCCGATCGTCGCAAGCTGCTGCGCTATTCCAACCGCGAGGTCGTCACCGCCCTGACGCTTGCCGGCCTCGTCAATATGGCGATGGTGATGATGGCCTCGGCCGCCTTCCATCAGGGCCATAGCGACGTGGCCGAGATCGAAGCCGCCTATCATACGTTGACGCCGCTGCTGGGCGGCGCTGCCGCCGCGGTCTTTTTGATCTCGCTTCTGGCCTCGGGAATTTCGAGTTCCGCGGTCGGCACCATGGCCGGTCAGACGATCATGCAGGGCTTCGTCGGCTTTCGGATCCCGATCTGGGTGCGCCGCGTGGTAACCATGGTGCCCGCCTTCATCGTGGTCGGCCTGGGCGCCAATGCGACCAGTGCATTGGTCATCAGCCAGGTCGTTCTGAGCCTGGCGCTCCCCATCCCGATGATCGCTCTGGCGGCCTTCACGCGCCAGCCACAGGTAATGGGGGCTTTCGCCAACGGACGCGCCACGCAGGCCGCCGCCGTTCTGGCGACCGCGGCTGTGTTGTTTCTCAACACGCTTCTGATCTTGATGACCTTGGGCGTGCCCCTGCCCTATCTATCCTAAGTGTTCGCACTTAAGAGGAGCATTGAGAGCGGATCGCTAATCCAATGAAACTGCGTGTGAATTCGTGCCGCTAGCCGGGCGGATTGGCGTGGCAGGTCTTGGGGATGCTCGGAATATTGAAATTCTCGAACCGGCCGCAATTGTCACAGCCGGCGAGCGCCAAGGCGACAATACCCATTGCGAACAAGGAAATTACGCGCAGCCGCACGGCAAATCTCCCCCAAGGCGAACCTAGCACAGGATTTCCGCCGGTGCATCCGGGCCCAGCTCCAGGTAGTGGGCGGCCCACTACTAGCTCCACGCGGGGATTGAGCAAGTCTTAACCCTACCAAGCTATGGTCCGGCTGAGAAGATCGGCCGCGAAGGCCGGGGATCCGAACTATGCAAGAAGCACCGAACATGCGCGCTGCCGAACGCATCAGGGCGTTCCTGCGCGCGCAAATCATTTTCAACAACCGCATGTCGACGATCGACTGCATCATCAAGAATATTTCGCCGTTGGGCGCCAAAATCGCGCTCAACGATACTTTGGCCGTTCCGACCGAATTCGACATTTACATCCCGCAGAAGGGCCGCGGCCACCATGCCCGTTTGATCTGGCGCGACAAGGAGTCGATCGGGGTCGAATTTACCGACGTTCAACCCGCCGCGGCTTCTGCGCCGGCGACGGCTGTCTCGGCGGCATCGGGACCCGCGCCAGGCGACATGATGCCGATGAGCGCCGAGGCGCGCATCCGCGAACTCGAAATCCAGAACGCCGAGCTCAAGGGCCGCATTCGCGCCCTCTCCAGGCGGCTCGAAGACCTCGGCCAGGATCCGGGCCTCACCGGCTGAGGCCTAAGTCGGCTCGATCAGCCAACCATCCTTCAACGTCACGCGCCGCGTCATGCGACAGGCGAGCCCCTCGTTGTGGGTCGCCACCAGCGCCGCAAGCCCGGTCGCCTTGACCAGCCTCTCGAGTGCTTCGAAGACATGCTCGGCGGTTTTCGGGTCGAGATTGCCGGTCGGTTCGTCGGCCAGCAAAAGCACCGGGCTGTTTGCCACGGCGCGGGCGATGGCGACGCGCTGCTGCTCGCCGCCCGAAAGTTCGGCGGGCCTGTGTTTGGCGCGCGCCGCGACCCCGAGATAGGCGAGCAGATCCATGCTGCGCCTGCGCGCCTCATGGCGGCTCAGTCCGGCGATCATCTGCGGAAGCATGACGTTTTCGAGTGCCGAGAATTCCGGCAGCAGATGATGGAACTGATAGACGAAGCCGATCGAATGCCGGCGTAGCGCCGTGCGGGCATCGTCATTCATTCCGGTCGTCGGCTTGCCGTCGACGTAGACTTCACCGCCGTCCGGACGCTCCAGCAGGCCGGCGATATGCAGCAACGTCGATTTTCCGGCTCCCGAAGGCGCGGCTAAAGCCACCGACTGTCCCGCAAAGAGCCCAAAACTCCCGCCCCTCAGGACGGAGAGCGCGGTGACGCCCTGCTGATAGCGGCGCTCGACGTTTTGAAGCTGGAGAACGGGCTGCGACATGTCACTCGTAGCGCAGAGCTTCGACCGGATCGAGCTTGGCGGCCCGCCAGGATGGATAAAGCGTCGCAAGAACGGAAAGAACCAGCGTCATGCCGACGACCGAGGCCACATCGCGCGGATCGACCACCGACGGCAGCTGCGAGAGGAAATAAAGTTCGGCGGGAAAGAAATTGGCGTGCAGCAGTCGATTCAAGAACTGCCGGATCGGTTCGACATTGTCGGCGACCACGAGGCCGAGAAGAAATCCGGCAAAAGTCCCGGCGACGCCGATCGAGGCGCCGGTGATGAGAAAGATGCGCATCACCGCGCCGCGTGTCGCCCCCATTGTACGCAGGATGGCGATGTCGTGGCTCTTGTCCTTCACCAGCATGATGAGGCCGGAAATGATGTTCAGGGCGGCGACCAGCACGATCAAGGTCAGGATAACGAACATCACGTTGCGCTCGACGTTGAGCGCGTCGAAGAACGTGCGGTTGCGCTCGCGCCAGTCGGTCATCATGACGGGGCGCACGACCGCAGCCTGGATCGCATCGCGCACCGAATCGATCCGTTCCGGATCGTGAAGGAAGACTTCGATGACGCTTGCCTGCCCGTCTTCGTTAAAGAAGGCCTGCGCCGAAGGCAGCGGCATATAGACGAAGATCCCGTCGAATTCCGCCATGCCGATCTGAAAGATCGCATCGACCGTATAGCTCTTGACGCGCGGCACGACGCCGAAGGGCGTCTGCGCGCCGTTGCCGGTGATCAGCTTGATCTTGTCGCCGACACGCAGGTTGAGATTGTCGGCCAGTCTCTGGCCGATCGCCACACCGCCGGCTTTGTCGAACGCCGTGAGCGTGCCGCTGCGCACATGGGCGGCGATGCTGGGCAGGCGGTCGAGGTCGGCTTCCTTGATGCCGCGTACCAGCACGCCCGATCCGCTCTGCGCGTAATTCGACGAGGCGAAGGCCGAACCTTCGATCATCGGAACGGCCATGTCGACGCCCGGGACGTTGGCGACGCGCCGCGCGACATTGTCGTAATCGGTGAGCGGCGTATCGACCGCCTGAAGGAAAATATGGCCGTTGATGCCGACGATCTTGTCGAGCAGGTCCTTGTGGAAGCCGTTCATGACCGACATGACGACGATGAGGGTCGCAACACCGAGCATGATGCCGAGAAAAGAAAAGCCGGCGATGACCGAGACGAAACCGGACGAGCGCCGCGCCCGCAGATAGCGCACGGCAATCATCCATTCGAAAGGTGCAAAACCCATTTCCGATCCTTTTCCCGCGCCGCCGCCTAGCCGGCGAATCGCGCGATGGCCTCAGCCGGCGTCAACATCTCTCTGGCGCCCGTTGCCCGATTCTTCACTTCGACCTTGCCTTCGGCCAGGCCCTTGGGGCCGACGATGACCTGATAGGGAAGCCCGATCAGGTCGAGACGCGCGAATTTGGCCCCGGGCCGCTCGTCCGTATCGTCATAAAGCACGTCGATCCCGGCCTTTTTTAGCGCGTCATAGATTTTTGCCGAAGCCGCGTCGCTTTCGGGATCGCCCATTTTCAGGTTGGCGATGCCGACCAGAAAGGGGGCCACGGCCTCCGCCCAGATAATGCCCGCCTCGTCATGGCTCGCCTCGATCAGCGCGCCGACGAGGCGCGAGACGCCAACTCCGTAGGAGCCGCCGATGACCGGACGCTCGATCCCGTCGGGCCCGGTGACCAGGGCGCGCATCGGCTTCGAATATTTGTCGCCGAAATAGAAGACTTGGCCGACCTC
>JASHVQ010000184.1 GCA_030044485.1 Methylovirgula sp.
TGCAGCACGCCGCGTTGCTGCTGAACCTGGGCGACATAGGGGTTGCTGGCCGCATTGGCCTGGTCGAGCGCGGCGATCTGCGCCCGAAGGCCGGCGCAATCCACCCCCTGCGCAAGCGCCGCGCCGGGAACCAGGCAGAATGCCGCCAAGAGAGCAGCGGCGAGGCGGGGAGCGGCGCTGCCGGGAGCGGGCATGGCGGACGGCGCGAAAAACGCGCCATCCGCCCCCCGCCGCGCATTGCGAATGGGGCGCTTGCCAGGGCAGGTTCTGCGAAGCGGCGCTCGCCTCATTGAGACCTCGTTCGACCGAGCCTCGGATTCGGTTGCTCCGATTGCCGGTGATTCGGAAACCCTTTATCACCCCGGCCCGGAAAAATTGCTAAACCGGGCCCAGATCCACCCAACCGGCTCGGCCTCGCCAAAGAAGGTCGAAGGAGCACCCATGATCCTGTCGATTTTGCGGCCGGTTCCGGCCGGCATTCTGAGCCTGGGGCTCGCTTGCCTTTTTACAGCCGGTGCTTTTGCCCAGGAGCCCGAGCTTATTTTCCGCAGGTCGACGGTGTTTCACTTTTTCACGCCGAACGACAAACTTGCGACTTATGCAATCGACGATCCGGCTGTGGACGGCGTCGCCTGTTATTTCACCGTGCCTGAGAAAGGCGGCGTTGCCGGGACCTTGGGCCTTGCCGAGCAGACCTCCGACATATCGCTGGCTTGTCGCCAATACGGGCCGGTGACGTTCAAGGAGAAATTTGCCCAGGGCGACGTCGTTTTCCGCGAGAGGCGCTCGCTCTTCTTCAAGAAGATGCAGATTGTGCGCGGCTGCGACAAGAAGCGCAACGTGCTCGTTTATATGGTTTACAGCGACAAGCTGATCGAAGGCTCGCCGAAGAATTCGACGTCGAGCGTTCCCGTCCAGCCATGGGGTGCCGCGTCCGAAGCTCAAAAATGCGCCGACTGGGTAACCGACTAACCGCGTCAGTGCAGGAGGCGCTTCAAGTCGGCGATGCCTTCGTCGACCAGCCCGTCGCCGAGCGCGCCCTTGACCTGCGCCTTGAGCACGATCTCGGCGGCTTTGGTCGCCGCGTCGGCGGCGGCGTCGCGTACTTGCGCCATCGCCTGAGCCTCGGCCGAGGCGATCTTGTCTTCCGCCTGTTTGGTACGGCGCCGCACGAATTCCGCGGCGCGCTCGTGCGCCTCGCGGGCGATGATCTCGGCCTCGTTTTGCGCTTGGGCGATGATGGATCTGGCCTCGGCCTCGGCTTCGGCCTTTTTCCTCACGAAAGAAGCAAGCAGCGCTTCGGCTTCTTTGCGCAGATTGGAGGCCTCGGCGAGCTCGGCTTCGATACGCGCCCGGCGTGCGTCGAGAGCCGCGAAGATCTTCTTGTGCAGGCCGACATAGCCGAGCAGCCCGATGAAGATGACGAAGCAGATGAAATCCCAGAATTCCGCGTCGAAATGCATGCAGCCTCACCTCGTCACGGTTTCGACTTCGCGATCGCCGCCGCGATGGCTTTCGTATCGGCCGGCTTTCCGGTTATATGTTCGACGATCGCCGCGGCCGCGTCGCGAGCGATATCTTCGACATTGCTCATCGCCTTTGCCTTTGTGGCTTCGATCTGCGCTTCGGCCGCGGCAAGCTTGGCCGAAAGATCGGCCTCGTGCGCCTTACGCTTGGCCTCGGTCTCGGCGGCAAGCCGCGCATAGGTTTGCTGGGCCAGCGCCTGGGCGCCGGCGCGCGCCTCGGCGAGCGTCTTCTGATAGGCGGCGGCGGCCTGATCGGCTTCCTTGCGCTTGGCGATGGCATCGCCCAGGTCGCCGTTAATCTTGGCGCGACGATCGCGCAGGATGGCTTCGACGCGCGGCAGGGCATATTTGGACATCAGCAGATAGAGCCCGCCGAAGCAGAGCGCGAGCCAGACGAGCAGCGAAGCGAAATTGGCGGAATCGAAGGGCGGAAACGGCTTCTCGCCGGCCGACGGCGCCGATTGCTGCGTGCTTGTCGTAAGGTCGCTGCTCGCCATGCCAGCCAGCTCGCTCGAACAGGGGAACGGGCGCGGGTGTGGGCCCGCGCCCCAAGGTTAGTGGAGGACGAACAGGAGCAGGATCGCCACAAGGAAGGCGAAGATGCCTAGACCTTCGGCGAGCGCGACACCGATGAAGGCGCGACCGAACTGCGCATCGGAGGCCGTCGGATTACGCAAAGCTCCTGAAAGGAAATGACCGAAGATCAAGCCGACGCCGATTGCGGCGGCCCCCATGCCGATGGCCGCGAGCCCGGCGCCTACAAATCTCGCTGCTGTGGTGACGTCCATTACATGCTCCTGAGGAATGGGGCGACCGATCTGTTGTTGCGCTCTTTATTCAGTGGCCCGGATGAATTGCGTCGTTGAGATAGACGCAAGAAAGAATGGCGAAGACGTAGGCTTGGAGTACCGCGACCAGAAGCTCGAAGGCCATGAGTACGACGGTGGCGACGAGCGGAATGGGCGCGATGATCGCCGCCAGGCCGGCGCCGAGCAAAGTGGCGACAAAGCCGGCCATGACTTTCAGCGTGATATGGCCGGCAAGCATGTTGGCGAAGAGACGGACCGAGAGACTGACCGGACGCGTCGCAAAGGAGACGACTTCGACCAGGACGATG
Organism: Methylovirgula sp.; assembly: GCA_030044485.1. Lineage (GTDB taxonomy): Bacteria > Pseudomonadota > Alphaproteobacteria > Rhizobiales > Beijerinckiaceae > Methylovirgula. The sequence continues at coordinate 2,644 of JASHVQ010000184.1, forward strand.
AAAGGCAGCAGAATCGGCGTGACGCCGGAAGGAACGAAAACCTTGAGAAAATGCAGTCCGTGCCGATAGAGACCAATGCCGATGACCAGCAG
>JASHVQ010000185.1 GCA_030044485.1 Methylovirgula sp.
GCGCATCTGAAGACCAAGGCCGGCGCGCCCTTCGTAGCGCGCCTCGTCGGCGCCGACGGCAAGAAGATTGCCCGCCTCGACATAGGCTCGGGCGCCGAGGCCGAAGCCTTCAAACAGGCGCTCGAGCAGGCGCGGTTTAAGGTCGTCGGCGTCGAGGCCCGGCCCGTCAAGCGTCATCCCGCCGCGCCGTTCACCACCTCCACTCTGCAGCAGGAGGCGTCGCGCAAATTGGGCTTTGCGCCGGCCCGCACCATGCTCATCGCGCAACGCCTTTACGAAGGCGTCGACGTCGGCGGCGAAACCCTCGGTCTCATTACCTATATGCGCACCGACGGCGTCGATGTGGCGCCCGAGGCAATCGCCGCGGCACGGCGCGTCATCGGCCAACGCTTCGGCGAGCGCTACGTGCCCAAAGCGCCGCGCGCCTACACAACCAAGACCAAGAACGCGCAGGAAGCGCATGAGGCGATCCGCCCGACCGACATGAGCCTGCTGCCGGACAGGGTGAACGGCTTCGTCGGCCGCGACGAAGCGCGGCTCTACGAACTCATCTGGACGCGCGCCGTAGCAAGCCAGATGGAATCGGCCGAGCTCGAACGCACCAACGTGGATATCAGCGCCGAGGCCGGGGCGCGCCGCATCGATCTGCGCGCCAGCGGCCAGGTGATCCGCTTCGACGGCTTCCTGAAACTCTACCAGGAAGGCAAGGACGACGAGGAGGACGAGGATTCCGGCCGCCTGCCGCCCATGCAGGCGGGCGATCCGCTCAGCAAGGAAAGGATCGAGTCGGCGCAGCATTTCACCGAGCCGCCGCCGCGCTTTACCGAGGCGACGCTCGTCAAGCGCATGGAGGAGCTCGGCATCGGCCGGCCCTCGACCTATGCTTCGACGCTTGCCGTGCTGAAAGACCGCAAATATGTGCGGCTCGAAAACAAGCGGCTTTATCCGGAGGACAAGGGGCGCATCGTCACCGCCTTCCTCGAGAGCTTCTTCACGCGCTATGTCGGCTATGATTTCACCGCCGGGCTCGAAGAAAAGCTCGACGAGGTCTCGAACCACGAGATCGACTGGAAGGAAGTGCTGCGGCGTTTCTGGGCGGATTTCTCGAGCGCGGTCGCCGCGACCAAGGATCTGCGCACCTCGCAGGTTCTCGACAGTCTCAACGAATTGCTCGGGCCGCATATCTTTCCGTCCAAGACGGACGGATCGGATCCGCGCGCCTGCCCTTCCTGCCGGAGCGGGCAATTGTCGCTGAAGCTCGGCAAATATGGCGCCTTCATCGGCTGTTCGAACTATCCCGACTGCACCTATACGCGGGCGCTCGCCAATGGCGAGGCGAACGGCGAAGGCAATGGCGTCAAGCAGCTCGGCAAGGATCCGGCAAGCGGCGAAGAAGTCACTTTGCGGCATGGGCGCTTCGGCGCCTATGTTCAGCTCGGCGAAGGCGAGAAGCCGAAGCGTTCCTCGATTCCAAAACCCCTCCTGCCCGAGGAGCTGACGCTTGAACAGGCGCTCGGCCTCTTGCGCCTGCCGCGCCAGGTCGCCATCCATCCCGAGACGAAAGAGCCCATTCGCGCCGGCATCGGCCGGTTCGGGCCCTATGTTCAGCATGGCAAGTCCTATGCGAATATCGGCAAGGACGAGAATATTTTGGAGGTCGGTGCGAACCGGGCGATCGACCTTATCGTCGCCAAGGAAAGCGGCCGTTCCGGACGCCGCTTCGGCAATGATGCCGCGAGCCGCAATCTCGGCGAGCATCCCGAAGGCGGCCCGGTCACCGTCAGGTCGGGCCGCTACGGTCCCTACGTGAATTGGGGCAAGATCAATGCGACTCTGCCGCGTGATGCCGATCCGGCGAGCATTACGCTCGACGCGGCGCTCGTCCTGCTCGCCGCCAAGCGCGAAGCCGGGCCGCGCGTTCTCGGCAAACATCCGTCAGGCGGCGAAATTCTCCTGCGCAACGGCCGTTACGGGCCCTATGTGAGCCACGGCAAGATCAATGCGACGTTGAAGGAGGGGCTGTCGCCAGAGAGCATCACGCTCGATGATGCGATCCACCTCCTCGACGCCAGGCAGGGCGCGCCGAACGGGCGGCCCAAGGCGAAAGCGCCGAAAGCGGCGAAACCCGCCAAGCCGTCGACCGAAAAAGCGCCGCGCCGCCCCGCCAATGGCGCGGCCACGAGCGCCGCCAAGAAGGCCGCGGCAAAGCCGCCGCCGAAACCTGCCAAGCGATCCGCGGCCGTGAGGGCCAAGCGCGCGTGAAGAAAGTTGAGCGCAGAGCGGCTCACAAGACTGCGTCAGCGCCGCAACACGCCCTGCCGACACGCGAGGAGATCCTTGCCTTTCTCGAGCGCCAGCAGCGCCCCGCCAAGATCGGCAAGCGCGAAATCGCCCGCGCCTTCGCGATCAAAGGTGCGGATCGCGTCGCGCTGAAGCGCGTATTGAAAGAGCTCGAAGCCGAAGGCGCGATCGAGCGCCGCCGCAAGCAATTTCACAAGCCCGGCCAATTGCCCTCGGTCGTGCTCGCCGACATCACCAGCCGCGATGCCGACGGCGAACTCGTCGCGGTGCCTGTCGAATGGGACGCGGCGCAAGGAGCAACCCCCAAAATCCTCATCGCGCATGGCCGCAGGCGCCCGGGCATTGCCGTGCCCGGCATCGGCGATCGCGCCCTCGTGCGTACCGAGCTGCGGGGCGACGCCCGCCCCAACGAGCCCGCCTACGGCGGGCGCGTCGTAAAACTCCTGGAGCGCGCCAAGTCGCAGATCCTCGGCATTTACCGCAGCGATCCGCGCGGCGGCGGCCGCGTCGTGCCGGTGGATAAGCGCAACCGCGGCGAATTCGTCGTCGCGGAAGGCGCCGAGGCGCGCGATGGCGATCTTGTCGCCGTTGACGTTCTGCGCTCCGGCCGGCTCGGACTCCCGGCGGTGAAAATCCGCGAGCGTCTCGGCAGCCTCGCCAATGAGAAGGCGATGAGCCTCATCGCCATCTATGCGCACGGCATTCCGAATGTCTTCCGCCCGGAAGCGCTCCTCGAGGCGGAGCGTGCCGCCGCCCCGCCCGCTGCTCCGCGCGAGGACTGGCGCGACATTCCGCTTCTGACGATCGATCCTGCCGACGCCAAGGACCACGACGACGCCGTCTTCGCCCAACCCGACACGGACCCCGACAACCCGGGCGGACATATCGTCCTTGTCGCCATTGCCGATGTCGCGGCCTATGTGCGACCGGGCTCGGCGCTCGACCGTGACGCATTGGAGCGCGGCAACTCCGTCTATTTCCCGGATCGCGTCGTGCCCATGCTGCCGGAGCGGATCTCGAACGATCTCTGCTCTCTCAAGGCGGGCGAGGAGCGCGCGGCGCTGGCGATGCGCCTGGTGGTCGATGCCGATGGCCGCATGCTGTCGCATCGCCTGCATCGCGTGATGATGCGCTCCGCGGCAAAGCTCACCTATGCGCAAGTGCAGGCGGCCTGGGACGGCGCGCCCGGCCCTGAGACGCAGGCGCTGCGCGAGCCTGTGCTAAAACCGCTGTTTGCCGCCTATGCGGCGCTGAAGATCGCACGCGAGAAGCGAGCGCCTCTCGATCTCGATCTGCCGGAGCGCAAGATCCTGCTGAAGCCGGACGGGACGGTCGATCGGGTCATCGTGCCGCCGCGTCTCGAAGCGCATCGGCTGATCGAGGAATTCATGATCCTCGCCAATGTCGCCGCCGCCGAGACGCTCGAAGCCCAGCGTCAGCCGCTGATCTATCGCGCGCATGGCGAGCCGACGCTGGAAAAGCTCAATGCGCTTTCCGAATTCCTGGCGTCCATCGGCATGAAACTCGCCAAGGGCCAGGTTCTCTCGGCGCGCCAGTTCAACGCCATTCTGGCGCGCGTCAAGGGCACGGAGCACGAGAACGTCGTCAACGAGGTCGTGCTGCGTACCCAGGCGCAGGCCGAATATGTCCGCGAGAATTACGGCCATTTCGGCCTCAACCTGCGCCGCTACGCGCATTTCACCTCGCCCATCCGCCGTTACGCCGACCTTGTCGTGCACCGTGCCTTGATCCGCGCCGGGCGGCTCGGGAACGATGGCCTGCCG
>JASHVQ010000186.1 GCA_030044485.1 Methylovirgula sp.
TATTTCTTGGCGATGGAGATGACGAGACGCAGGTTCGCCTCGACCATTTCCTTCTTCGCCTGGCGCGCCTCGCGCTCGCCCTTCTGGACGACCTGCACGATCTTGCGGAATTCCTGGATTTCGAGCCCGGTCTCGCTGGCCAGCCCCTGAATTTCGGAGCGCAATTCGCGGATATGCTCCTTGCGGCGGGTGACGAAATCCTTCCAGCCGCGCCCGCCGAGTTTGGAAATGCGCAAGAGCCATTTCGGATCGAGCTCGGAATTCTGATAGTTCTTGAGGAAATCCTCGCGCGAGACGCCGGATTCCTCGGCAAGCCGGAAAAGCCGCGTCTCGAGCCCGATCAGCCTTTTGTTGATGTCGTAGAGCTGTTCGACGAGCGCGTCGATGCGGTTCTGGTTCAGCGAAAGCGACTTGACGTCGGTGACGATTTCTTTCTTCAGCGCCTTGTAGCGGCGCTCCTGGGCGGGCGTCAGCGTCTCGTTCTTGAGCTTGTTCTCGACGTTCTGGTCCTGCAGCTTGCGCAGCTTCTTGTAGGCGTCGGCGATGCGGTCGAAGGTGTCGAGCACCTTGGGCTTCAGTTCCGCCTCCATGGCGGAAAGGGAAACGGAATTTTCGAGATCTTCCTCGTCGTCGAAGGATTCCTCGACGACCGGCGCCTCGCCTTCCTCCTCTTGCTCGGAGCTGGTGCGCAGGGCGGCGGGCGGATTGATGGGGGCCGTGGCGGGAGCGCGCTGCGCGGCGAGCGCCTCCTGCGCGCCGGGCGCGGTCATGTCGATCTTCGGGGTGTTCTTGCCGTCGGGACCGGCGTAAGTCGCCTCGAGGTCGATGATGTCGCGCAGCAAGACCTTGCCGTCGTTCAATTCGTCGCGCCAGATGATGATCGCCTGGAAGGTGAGCGGGCTTTCGCAGAGCCCGGCGATCATCGCCTCGCGCCCGGCTTCGATGCGCTTGGCAATCGCAATTTCGCCCTCGCGCGAGAGCAGTTCGACGCAGCCCATTTCGCGCAGATACATGCGCACCGGATCGTCGGTGCGGTCGGCGGGTTCGGAGGATTTGGTGGCGAGCGCCTTGGGCTGGGTGACCTCGACGAGCTCGCCGCCTTCGATCTCTTCCTCTTCGTCTTCGGCGTCGGCCTCTTCCGGCTCTTCGCTCTCGATGACATTGATGCCCATTTCGTTGAGCATCGCGAGAATGTCTTCGATCTGTTCGGAATTGACCTCTTCGGAGGGAAGCACCGCGTTCAATTCGCGGTAGGTGACGAAGCCGCGCTTCTTGGCGGTCTTGATCATCCGTTTGACGGCGGCATCCGAGAGATCGAGCAGGGGAGAATCGGTCGTCTCGACGGCGCCGCCCTCGGCTTCGGTCTTTTCGTTGTCTTTTTTCGCCATCAATTCCTCTTGCCGGTCAGATGCGCGCGTCGCACAGACGCATCACGTCGGGGCCGCGATCTCCGCGCCCATTACGCCATCACAATGTGCGGGAAGGGCCAATCTCCTCCTGGTCGCATTTTGCGAGGGACCTTTATTTGGCCCGCGTGCAATGCGCAGGCCAAGCGGACCGCATCCTCCACCGACCTGGCGCGCGGCCCAGGTCCACGCAAAAACACATATTCTTCAACCGCTTCTCGACGCAAGCGCGGCAGGCAAGAAATTCGTCACAATACACCGCTCTGCCGGCCAGACGCCGCGCCGAATCCCTCGACCACGGCCTCCATTCCCGCCAGAGCGGACAATTGCTCCTGAATCGACTTGAGACGCGCGAGATTCATCTCGCTGGCATCGCCCGCCAAAGCCGCTTCCGCCAAGACAAGTTCCCTATTTAGGGCCCGCATCTTACGGTGCAAGGCCAAAGCTTGTTTCAGGGCTTCCTCGGCATCGGCGTCGGCCGCTTCCGCCGCGACGGTCCAGACACAGGAATGGGCGGTCATTGCTTCAAGACGCCGCAGCACGGGGCCGAGGCCGCCGCGCTCGATCTCGCCGCGCATATCGTCGGCGCCAAGGCGGCGGGCGGCCCAGAGATCGAGCAGGCTCTGACGAAGCCGCCGCGCCTCGGAATTGCCGAGCTCAAGCTCGGCGAAGGCCTCGCCATGCGCATCGAGCAGCGCCGGATGATTGAGCAGGATCAGCAAAATGAAGGCTTCGCGCGGAGCAATTCCCGGAGTTTTCGTGCTTAGCAGAGGCGAGCGGGCAAGGCTCGCTCCGACGCGCAGCGGTTGCGAAACATAGGTCTGCGGCTCAGCGTCGCGGCCCCTGCCGGGCGCCGCCGAAAATCGGTGCTGACGGCGCGGGTCGCGGCCGGGGCGTGGCGCGCCGAACAATTCGCCGAGGCGATTGCGGAACTCGCTCTGGTAATGGCGGCGCAGCGCTTCGTCGCGAATCGCAGCGCAAAGGTCGGCGAGCCGGCGCTCAAGACCGGCGCGCGACTCGGGCGTCGCCAAGATCTGCGCTTCGGTCTCGCGCTGCCAGATGAGATCGACAAGCGGCAGGGCCGCGGCCAGCACTTCGGCGACGGCGGCATGGCCGCCGTTGCGGGCGAGGTCGTCGGGATCCTGGCCTTCCGGCAGGAGCGCGAAGCGCAGCGAACGCCCAACCCCGATCAGCGGCAGCGCAAGATCGATGGCGCGATAGGCGGCCTTGCGACCTGGCTTGTCGCCGTCGAAGCAAAGCACGGGTTCTTCCGCCATCTTCCACAAGAGGGCGCATTGCTCGGCGGTGAGAGCCGTGCCGAGCGGCGCAACTACATTGGGAAAGCCCGCGGCCGAAAGCGAAATCGCATCGACATAGCCTTCGACAGCGGTGACGCCGCCCATCTCATGGGCGGCCTTGCGCGCCCTGTGGTGGTTGTAGAGGACGGCGCCTTTGTGGAAGAGCGGCGTCTCCGGCGAATTCAGATATTTTGGCTGGACGTCGGCGCTCAGCGCCCGGCCGCCGAAAGCGATGACGCGGCCGGCGCGATCGGCGATCGGGAAAATCACGCGGTCGCGGAAGCGATCGTAGGGAACCGCGATCTCGTCGCCGTGGACCAGCAGCCCGGTCTCGATCATCGCTTCGGCGGAGACGCCTTTGGCGGCGAGATAGTCGCGCAGCGCATATTTCTCCGCGCCCGCATAGCCTAGGCGGAAATCGGCCTGGAGCGCGGAGCCGAGGCCGCGCGCCGCAAGATAATCGCGCGCCTTGGCGCCGCAACGGCCGGCGAGCTGCGCCGTGAAATAGCCGGTCGCGAGTTCAAGCACTTCGTAGAGGCCGGCGCGTCGCTTTTCCCTTGCGTCCGATTCGGCCGACGCTTGCGGCAGGGGAAGCCCCGCCTGTTCGGCGAGCCGTGTCACCGCCTCCGGAAAGCTAAGACCCTCGGTTTCCATGACAAAATCGAAGATATTGCCGTTTTTGCCGGCCGAATGGTCAAACCACGCCATTTTGTGGTCATTGACGAAAAAGGACGGCGTACGTTCGGCGTTGAACGGCGAAAGGCCTTTCCACTCGCGTCCGGCCTTGGTCAGCTTGACGCGCTTGCGCACCACTTCCGAGACCGGAAGCCTCGCTTTCAGTTCGTCCAGAAAGGAGGCGGGGAATCGCATCAGTGCCTTTTGGTTTGCGGCCGGCCACTATAGATAAGCCGCACGGCGCGGGTAAGAGCCGTCCCCCATAATTCACAGAGCCAGCAGGCGGAGTTTGCGACAGGCATGACGAGGCTAGCCCGATTTTCAAGGATGAAGCTCGAGGCAAAACCGATTGCCGTGCTCACCGCCTATGATTACCCCTCGGCCAAGGCCGAGGCCGCGGCCGGCGTCGATCTCATTCTTGTCGGCGACAGCGTCGGAACCAACGTCTTGGGCTATGCCAGCGAGAAAGAGGTGACCCTCGCCGACGTGGCCCATCACGTGCGCGCCGTCCGGCGCGGCGCACCCGAGACGCCGATTCTCGCCGATCTTCCCTTCCGCAGTTACGAACAGCCGGGCGCGGCCGTCGCCAACGCCGGAAAGCTTATCGAAGCCGGTGCCGACATGGTGAAATTCGAGGGGCCGCGCGTCGAAATCGCCGCGGCTTTGAAGGCGGCCGGGATCCCGGCATCCGGGCATCTCGGCCTCGAGCCGCAGCATCACGCGCAGAAGCGTCTGAAAGGCCGCTCGCTCGAGGAGGCTTCGCAATTGCTCGCCGATGCGCGCGCTCTCGATGCCGCCGGAATTTCCATGCTCGTGCTCGAACTGATCCCGGAGGAAGTAGCGGCGCGAATCGCGCAGTCGATTAACGCGCCCACGATCGGCATCGGCGCCGGACGGCACACCGATGGGCAGGTGCTGGTGATCCATGACATGCTCGGGGTCGCCGAAGTCGATTTCCGCCACAACCGGCGTTATGCTTCGATAGGCGTGCTCACCGCCGAGGCCTTGGCGCATTATGTCCGCGACGTGCGCGAGGGGCGGTTTCCCGCAGAGGACAATGTCTTTCATCTCGCACAGGATGAGCTTCTGGGCTTTGCGGGCAAGGGGTCCTAACGGGCCTGGAAAAGGACGCGACTTGGCGCCTATTCCGACTTCGCGCCTATTCTGACTTGGCGCCTATTCTGACTTGGCGCCTGTTCTCAAGTGCGAGGAACGCCGGCGAAATGGAGCTAATTCATAAGATCGTTCCGGACGTTCCCTTGGCGCGCCGCTCGCCGTTCGGCGAGAAGGGCGCGCATCGCTTCCAAGCGATCCTGCCTTGAGCGCGCATCTTGCGGTGGCCGACAAGCTGCGGCGGCTTCTGTTTCTGCTGAGGCCCGAGACCGCCCACGGGATCACGCTTAAGGCGCTGTCGCTCGTCCGCCTTCCGCCATCCGCGCCGGACGACCCGCGCCTCTCGGTCGAGGCCTTTGGTCTTCATTTTCCGAACCCGATCGGTCTCGCCGCCGGCTTCGACAAGAACGGCGAGGCGGTCGATGCGCTCTTTGCTCTCGGCTTCGGGTTTGCCGAAATCGGCACGGTGACGCCGCTGCCTCAGGCAGGCAACCCGCGCCCGCGCCTGTTCCGCTTGCGCAAAGATCGGGCTGTCGTCAACCGCCTGGGCTTCAACAGCGCCGGCCATGCAGCGGTGCACCGAAGGCTTGCGGCGCGCGCCGGCCGGCCCGGCATCATCGCCGTCAATCTCGGCGCCAACCGCGACAGCCAGGATCGCATTGCCGACTATGTCGCCGGCATCAAGGCCTTCGCCGATCTCGCGCAGATGTTGATCGTCAACATTTCCTCGCCCAACACGCCCGGCTTACGCGATCTGCAAGGCCAGCGGGAACTCAACGATCTCTTGCCCCGCTTGCTCGCGGCGCGCGACATCGCGCCCGAACGGCGGCCGCTCATCGTCAAGATCGCTCCCGACCTCACGGAAGACGAACTCGACGGCATTATCCGCGTCTGCCGCGCCTGCAAGATCGACGGTCTCGCTATTTCCAACACGACGCTGGCGCGGCCCGAAGATCTCGTCGAAGTGGCGAAGGCCAGGGAAGCCGGCGGCCTTTCCGGCCGGCCGCTCTTCACACTTTCGACGCGGCTCCTGGCGCAAGCCTATCTGCGCGTCGAGAACCAATTTCCGCTGATCGGCATCGGCGGCGTCGAAGACGCGGCCACGGCCTTTGCGAAAATCGAAGCCGGGGCAAGTCTCGTCGAGCTTTATTCCGCGCTCGTCTTCGAAGGTCCGCGGCGCGTCGATGAAATCAAGCGCGGACTTGTCGGCAGATTGGATAAAGCCGGACTCTCGCGGCTTAAGGATGCGCGCGGCA
>JASHVQ010000187.1 GCA_030044485.1 Methylovirgula sp.
GAGCCCGAGCTTTGCCTATGCCACCGCGCTGAACAAAGATCCCGACGCCTTCTTTGCCGCAAAGCTCGCCAGCCGCGCCCGCAAGAAGTTGCGCAAGAAGGAGCAGCGCCTTGCGACGCTGGGCGTCGTGGCGACGATGACCAACGACCGCCATGGCGACGGGCGTGAGATCCTCGATGCATTCTTTGCCGAGAAGATCGCACGTTGCGAAGAGCAGGCTATTGACGCCGATTTCTCCGCCCCCGCCATGCGCGCCTTCTTCGAGCGCATGAGCCAGGCGCGGGCCGGCAAGCCTTGGCTCGAACTCTATGCCTTGACGTTCGGCGGCCGGATCGTGGCCACTTATGCCGGCGCGCTGCACCGCGGCCAATTCAGCGCCATGGTCAATTCCTTTGACACCGATCCGGAGATCGCCAAGTCAAGCCCCGGCGATCTCCTGCTGATGAAGGTGCTGAGCCGGCAGTGCGAGCGAGGCGTCGCCTTGTTCGACCTCGGCATCGGCAAGGCGCGCTACAAGGCGACCTATTGCGACATCGTCATCCCGCTTTTCGATGTCGTCGTGCCCTTGAGTCTCAAGGGGCATCTTTTCGCCGCCTATCATTTGATCGTCTCGCAGCTCAAACAGACGATCAAGAAGAACCCGCAGGCACTTGCCAGATTGCGCGGCTGGAAGCGGCTCGCCGCGCATCTCTCCGGGGCGCGGTCCGCGCCGCGGCGCGGCCTTGCGACGCTGCGGCCACACGATGCAAAGGACGATCTCGTGCCGAAGGACGATGCACATTTCGACGGCTCGGATTAGGCCGTGGCCAGCCAAGCGTCGCAGGACAGATCCTCCACGCCGGCGGGTTACGGCCGCCGCGCGGCGAATTCTCCCGCCGCCGCGCCTTTGCTATCGATCGAAGTGTGGCGCGACCCGCGGGCGGTATTGCCGGTCTGGGAAGAACTCGAAGCCGTCGCGGCGATTTCCGTCTATCAGACACGCGCTTTCCTCTTGCCCTGGCTCGCGACCTTGGGGGCGGCGCGCAATATTGCGCCCTTGTTCGTCGTCGCCAAAGACCGCCAGGCCCGCGCCCTAGCGCTGCTCGCATTCGGCATCGAAAAATCGGGCATCTTCCGCGTCGCGCGCTTTTTGGGCGGCAAGGAGTCGAATATCAATCTCGGTCTTTTCCGGCCGGGCGTGGTCTTCGGGCGCGCCGACATCGAAACTCTGCTGCGCCAATCCGTGAAGAGCCTCGGCGCGGAAGCGCCGGATGTGTTCGCGCTCGTGAACCAGCCCCGCGAATGGCGCGGGACGCGAAATCCTTTCGCGCTGCTTTCTCATCAGCAAAGTCCGAGTTCGGCCTATGTCATGACGCTTGGCGCAAAGACCCAAGCCGTGCTCGCAACGGTGCTTCGCGATCCGCAAAAGAAGCTGCATAGCAAGGAGCTGCGTCTGGCGCGCCTTGGCCGCGTCGCGCTCATCGCCAACGATACGCCAAAGCTTGCGCGCCTCATCTTGAATGCATTTTTCGCGCAGAAGACCGCGCGCCTGCGCGCCCAAGGGATCGAGGCCAATCTGGCCGAACCGGCGATGCGCGCTTTTCTCGAGAAGCTCTCGCTCGCCCCTCCCGGCCAATCGCCGTTTCTGAAATTCTATGCGCTGACGGCGGGCGACCGGATCGTCGCAACCTCGGCCGGGGCACTTTATCGCGGCTGCTTCAGCGGCATGGTCAACTCCTTCGACATAGATCCGGAGATCGCCCGGCAGAGCCCGGGCGAGTTGCTTTTGAGAAAACTCATCGTCGATCAATGCGAGGCCAAGCTGGACATGCTGGATTTCGGCGTAGGCAAGGCGCAGTATAAGTCGCATTATTGCGACGTGAGCGTGCCGCTTTTCGACACCCTGCTGCCGGTCGGCGACAAGGGGCGGATTTTCGCGTTTTACGAGTCGATGCGGCTTCGCCTCAAGGCGGCGATCAAGGCCAATCGCATCTTGTTCGAAAATTTCCGCCGCCTGCAGCGCCTGCTGCAGGGCCAGCCGCCCGGCTGAGGCGACCGGCGCCGGTTCTCGCGCCGGCGCGTCTCGACACAGATCGAAGACCTGTGGCATTGATCCCTGCCGCCCATCCGGAAAGGACGAGCATGAAAGTCGCGTTCATCGGGCTCGGCATCATGGGCTACCCCATGGCCGGCCATCTGAAGACCAAGGGCCACGACGTCACGGTCTACAATCGAACGACGGCGCGCGCCGAAAAATGGGTGGCGCAATTCGGCGGAACCTTGGCGAAGACGCCGCGCGCCGCAGCCTCGGGCGAGGATGTCGTTTGCACCTGCGTCGGCAACGACGCCGACCTGCGCGCCGTCACCTTGGGCGAGGACGGCGCTTTCACCGGGATGCGCAAAGGCGCGGTGCTCGTCGACCACACGACGGCATCGGCGCGTGTCGCGCGCGAGCTTCATAATTTTGCAAAAGGCCGCGGCCTGGGCTTCGTCGACGCGCCTGTCTCGGGTGGCCAGGCGGGCGCCGAGAACGGCACGCTGACCGTCATGTGCGGCGGCGACGGCGATGATTACGCGCGGGTCGAACCGGCAATTAAAGCCTATGCGCGCGCCTGCCGGCTGATGGGCCCGTCGGGCGCCGGCCAGCTTACGAAAATGGTCAATCAGATCTGCATCGCCGGCCTCGTTCAGGGCCTCGCCGAGGGGCTGAACTTCGCCGGCCGCGCCGGGCTCGATGCCGAAGCGGCGGTCGAGATCATCTCCAAGGGCGCCGCGCAGTCCTGGCAAATGGACAATCGTTCCAAGACCATGCTGCATGGCAAGTTCGATTTCGGCTTCGCCGTCGACTGGATGCGCAAGGATCTGGCGATCTGTTTCGACGAAGCGCGCCGCAACGGCGCCACGCTGCCGGTCGCCGCTCTGGTCGACCAGTTTTACGCCGAGATCCAGAACATGGGCGGGGGGCGCTGGGACACGTCCAGCCTCATCGCGCGGCTAAAGTGAAACCCGCAGGCTTATGGATTTCATCGCGCAATTGACCCTGCGGCGGATCGCTGCTTAGATTTGCCGAATTATTCGCTGGCAAAGCGAAGGGCGGCCCTGGGAGGAAGCCTCGGGCTCGATCGGGCGAGGCTGTGACGAGGAGGTATTGATGTCTCAATTTGTCGTGCGGCCGCAACTTGCGTTGACCGGCCTGATATTGGCCGCGGGCCTCGCATTCGCGGGGCAAGCGCATGCGGAATCGATTCAGAAGCAATGCAGCGTCAAATACCAGGCCGCCAAGGCGGCGAATTCGCTGAACGGGCAGACCTGGAACGAATTTTACAAGCAATGCGCCGCCGAGCTGAAAGGCGCTGCCGCACCGGCCAACAATGCGCCGCCGCCTGCGAGCACCGAAGCTACGGCACCCGCCCCTGCCCCCGAGAAACATCACAGGAAGAAAGAGGAAGAGACCTCGGCCCCCGCGGCGCCCGCGCCTGCCCCGACCGGGCCGGTCGTCTTCCCGAGCGCGGTGTCGTCGCAATATGCGAGTGAGACGCCCGCCAAGCAACGCTTCCACACCTGCCTCGATCAGTATCACGCCAACAAGGCAAACGGCGGAAACGGCGGCTTGAAGTGGATCGAGAAGGGCGACGGTTATTACAGCGAGTGCAACAAGAAGCTGAAGGGCGAGTAGCGTCGGGCCGCCGGTGCCGCCGCTCTATGGCAGGAAGACCACAGCGCCCCTCGTCTCGCGCGCTTCGAGCGCGCGATGCGCGTCGACGGCGTCGGCGAGCGGGCGCGTGGCGATGGAAATTTTCACGGCCCCCTTCTTGACCATTTCGAAAAGATCGCGTGCCATTTTCTGCAAATTCTTCGGGTCGGCCGCATATGTGTTGAGCGACGGCCGGGTGACGTAGAGCGAGCCCTTTTGCGCCAAAAGCCCGAGGTTGAAAGCCTCGACGGGGCCCGAGGACGAGCCGAAGCTCACCAACATGCCGAGGGGGCGCAGGCAGTCGAGAGAGCCGAGAAAGGTGGCGCGCCCCACGCCGTCATAGACGACGTCGCAGAGCTTGCCCTTGGTGATCTCCTTGACGCGAGCCACGAAATCCTCCTGCCGGTAGAGGATGACGTCCCTGGCGCCGGCCTTCTTGGCGAGCTTGGCCTTCTCGGGCGAACCGACGGTGCCGATCACATGCGCGCCGAGCGCGCGCCCCCATTGGCACAGGATCAGTCCCGTGCCGCCCGCCGCGGCATGGACGAGGATGCGGTCGCCCTTTTTCACTTTGTACGTCTGGCGCAGCAAATATTGCGCGGTGAGACCCTTGAGCAGCAGGGCCGCGCCCGTCTTAAAGGAAATGGACTTCGGCAAAGCGACAAGCCGGGTTGCCTCGACGATCCGCGCCTCGGCATAGGCGCCGAGGTTTGCCACATAGGCGACGCGGTCGCCCACCTTGAAACCTTTCACGCCTTTGCCGATCTTGACGATTTCGCCCGCCGCCTCGCTGCCGGGAATGAAGGGCATTTGCGGCGCTTTATAGAGGCCGATCCGGTAATAGACGTCGATATAGTTGAGACCGATGGCGCGATTGCGCACCAGAACTTCGCCCGGCCCGGGCGCAGGCAGCTCGATCGCTTCGATCCGCATGACTTCGGGCGGGCCGACTTCGTGCACGCGAACGGCTTTTATCATCTCGACCCGCTCCCTTCCCGCGCTCTTTGCGACCTGCAGCCAGAACAAGTTCGGCAGCGCGCGTACTCGGCGCTTTCCCCTGGCATGCCACCGCTTGCGCCAAGCCCGCAAATTTCTCGGCCTCGGCCGCCACAATGTGGGGACGCAGGCGCCAAGTGGCAACGCGCGCGGATCCCGGCGCAGGCCCGCATCAATGCGGCGCCGCGTCCGTCGCCCGAAGCCGCGCCGGCGACGACGAAACGCGCATCTTCATGCATCATTCACCGCGATCGCGCGCCAGATTTCGTCCGCCCCGGAGGCGGTTCGAAAGACGCGCCTGCAACACATGATTTACCGAGCAACACATGATTCACCGAGATGAGCCGCCGCACGGGCAATCGGCGCGCCGCAACGCGCCTTACGGCAATACATCATTCACCGAGCAAGACATGATTCACCGCGCCCGCCCACTGACGATTCACCGCGATCAGCAGCCGGAAAAGATCGCGGCCAGATCGATAAAAGTTTAGCTTTTAACTTCCGAACTCGACAAACGCCCTCAGGCGAATCTGCCCCCGACGAGACGCGGGGCGCAGACAAAGCCCCGTGTGCAAGCACGGGAAGCTTTCGATGTGCCGGGGCATGGTTCGCACGCTGCTGATGTCGTTCATGGTGGCCGCGGCCTTGGCCGCCGGCGTAACCAGGGGCGCGGCCGAGGAATTGCATGCGAGCTACGCCATGCTCGGCGGCGAGACTTCCGTGCCCTATGGCTGGCTCGATTTCTGCGGCCGGGAGCCGCAGGAATGCAATCAGCCGGCGATGCCCGCCGTCGATGTGAATCTCACGCCCGATACGTGGCGCATTCTCAATTCCGTCAATGAGCAGGTAAACCATACGATCGTACCGATCTCGAACCTCGCGCATTGGGGCACGATGCTCGATCATTGGGACTATCCGACCGACGGCAAGGGCGACTGCAAGGTCTATGCGCTCGAAAAGCGCAAGCTCTTGATGCAGGCCGGCCTGCCGCGCCAGGCGCTGCTGATGACGATCGTGCGCGATCTCGACGGCGAAGGTCATGCGATCCTGACGGTCAAGACCAACAAGGGC
Organism: Methylovirgula sp.; assembly: GCA_030044485.1. GTDB lineage: Bacteria > Pseudomonadota > Alphaproteobacteria > Rhizobiales > Beijerinckiaceae > Methylovirgula. Next base: position 5,741 of record JASHVQ010000187.1, read on the forward strand.
GAATTCATCCTCGATAATTTGACGGATGCAATCCGTCCGTGGGATGCGACCGGCTATCATTTCCTGAAGCGCCAGTCGCAGGAAAATCCCAACGTCTGGGTCGCCATCGTCAACGCCAAGCCGCTCGTCTCCAGCCTGCAATAGACGCGGGCGCTCGCTCATGCGCTCGGCTCGATCACCGCGGTTGGTGAATGCGAGGCTTTGCGCCGCTCATGGCGCGCTTGCCAAGGCGCCCGCATCGACAATCACGGCGGAGATTTCCGCTTCGCAGACGAGCTGGCCGTCGACGAGCGCGCGTCCGCTGTACCACCAGATCGTGCGGCGGCGGTTGAGCTTCTTCATGTGGAACTCGACGCGGTCGCCGGGGACGACCGGCTTGCGGAACTTGGCCTTGTCGATGGTCATGAAATAGACGAGCGGAGGCTTGCCGCCGACCGCGTTGATGCACAGCGCGCCGGCCGTCTGCGCCATGCCTTCGATCAGCAGGACGCCGGGCATGACCGGACGTTCCGGGAAATGCCCTTGGAACTGCGGCTCGTTGGCGCTCACGTTCTTGATGCCGATGCAGGAGTCATCGCCCCTGGCCTCGATGATCCGATCGACCATCAGGAACGGATAGCGATGCGGCAGCGACTTCAGAAGCCGCTGAATGTCGTAGGTTTCGAGAGTCTCGACCTTCTCGTCCATCAGCGGACCTTTTCTTTGGCGCGGGCCTTGCGCGCCCCCGACTTGGCGAGCCTTTCAAGAACGGCTTGGCTGCGCAGCCACGTCTGCAAGGGACGCGCCGGCGTCCCGCCGCGGCGCGCCTTTTCCGGCACGTCCTGGACGACGCCCGATTGCGCGGCGATTTGTGCGCCCGCGCCGACGTGAAGATGGCTGGAAAAGGCCGCCTGCCCGCCGACGCCGACGAAGTCGCCGAGTTCCGTCGACCCGGAAATACCGGCTTGCGCGGCGATGAGACAATGCCGCCCGATGCGCACGTTATGAGCGATCTGCACCAGATTGTCGATCTTGGTGCCTTCGCCGATCACCGTGTCGCGGATCGTGCCGCGGTCGATCGTCGTGTTGGCGCCGATCTCGACGTCGTCCTGGATGATGACGCGCCCGATCTGCGGAATCTTCGTATGTCCGCAGGCGCCGGCGATGAAGCCGAAACCGTCCTGGCCGATCGCCGCCCCCGCGTGGATGACGACGCGGTTGCCGATCAGGGCATTGGCGATGCGCACGCCCGGTCCGATGGCGCAACCGCGCCCGATCTTGACATCGGGCGCGATGACGACATTCGGACCGAGGACCGAGCCCGAGCCGACTTCGGCCCTCGGCCCGATGACCGCGCCCGGATCGACCACGACCTCCGGTTCGAGCCTTGCCTGCGGGTGAACCGACGCGCCGGGGCTGACGCCGTTCGAGCCGAATGATGTCGCGTTGCGCGCCGCCTCGGGATAAAGCCGCGCCAGGACGAGCGCGAAGGCGCTATGCGGCTGGTCGGTGAGCAGCGCAAGAACGGTCTTCGGAAGCCGCGCCGCAAAGCGCGGCGCCAGCAGGCAGGCAAGCGCCGCAGTCGTCGCGAGAGCATCGAGATATTTGGGATTGTCGAAGAAGGTCAGGCTTGCCGGACCCGCCTCGTCGAGCGGCGCAAGCCTCTCGACACAGGTCGATAGATCGGCGGCGCGCGCCGGCGTGGCGCCCGTCCAGGCGACGATATCCGCAAGACGCGGACGTAACGCGGGCCGAAAGAAAATCGGATCGTTCATGGCAGAGACCGGGTCGATCGAGCCCCGCCCCGGCTGCGGGACGAGACAGAGGAGGCTTATAGCAAAAGTCGGGGCAAGACGTGCCGGAAAGGCGGGATCGGTAAACGCGGCGCTTGCCGCTCGAGGCGGCGGCCAAGCCGAAATCAGAATGTCGTGCCGCCGGTGAAATTGAAGATCTGCGTCTGATCCCACGGATTCTTCAGGATCGCCTTGGCGAAATCGAAGCGGATCGGCCCGAGTGGCGAAGCCCAGATGAGGGAGACGCCGACCGAGGCGCGAACTTCCGGCGTATCGCCGCCCACCGTGATCGAACCGCACTGCCCGAAGAAGGTCCCTCCGACAACGGCTTGTCCGCACGATTCGCCGGCCGGAATTGTACCGTATGCCGACGACGACTGATATTGCGGGAAGTTGGTCGCTCCCTCGTAGCCCCAAAGCGCGCCGGCGTCGGCAAAGACGCCGCCCCTCAAGCCGACTTCCTTGGGCAAGCCCCAGATCGGGAAATCGGATTCGAGCGAAGCGCCCCAATATTTCGTGCCGCCCAACGGATTGCCGGCGGCGATGACGCCCGGCGAAATGTCGCGCGGACCGAGACCGAAGGGCGCAAAGCCGCGCACCAAGCTCGGGCCCATGTTGAAATTGTCGATGATGCGCAGTTGATTGTCGCCGTAGGAATTGAGAATGCCGCCTTGCAAATGGACGATGCCGACGATGTCGAGGTCCGAATAGAGTTCGTGGTAGTAATGCAAATCGCCGGTGGTGCGGACGTAATGCTCGTCGCCGCCGGCGCCGGCTAGATCCTGGTGCAGCTCGGCGTGAAATCCGTCGGTCGGGTTCTTGTTGTTGTCGAGCGAATTGTAGGACAGGACATAGCCCGGCATCGAGGTCACGGTCGTGCCCTGCGTCTGTTTCAGGGCGATCGAGGCTTCGCCGTTGGTCAAGCAGTTGCTCAGCGAGCTGGCGACCGGATAGGCGGGATTGCCGTTGGCCAAAGGCGTTATGCCAGGGATCGGATAGAGACAATCGTTGTACGGATTGTCCGCGGTGTTGGGAATGGAAACGGTCGACGAATAGATCGAATAGCGCGGCGAGAAGCTGATCTCGTCGGTCACCGGCAATCCGAAGCGCAACGTGCCGCCGACCATGAAGTCGTTGTAGAACGCATAGTCCGAAACGAGGCTGTTCTTGGCGAACAAGTCGAATCCCGCCGCCAGGCGACGGTCGAGGAAATACGGCTCGGTAAACGAGAAGGTCACGCCTTCCGCATATTGCCCGAGCATCACCGAGAGGCGGGCGAACTGCCCGCGGCCCATGAAGTTCGTCTCTTGCACCGCAACTTCGCCGATGAATCCGTCGGCGGTCGAATAGCCGCCCGAAACCGAGAACGAGCCGGTCGGCTGATCCTCGACGGTGACCACGACGACGACGCGGTCGGGCGCCGAGCCCGGCTCGTTGGTGATCGTCACTTTTTTGAAGAAGCCGAGATTGTTGAGTCGCCGCTCGGCGCGATCGATCAACACCTTGTTGTAGGGATCGCCTTCGCCGATGTCGAATTCGCGACGGATGACGTAATCGCGGGTGCGGGTGTTGCCGCGAATGTCGATGCGCTCGATATAGACGCGCGGGCCTTCGTCGACGACGAAGACGATGTTGACGGTGCGCGTCGCCGGATTGCGGTCGCCGCGCGGATGCACTTGCGAGAACACGTAGCCGCGCCGCCCGAGTTCCAGGGTGATCGATTCGGTCGTCTTCTGGACGAGGTCGCCGTTGTAAATCTGGCCGGGCGAAACGCGCAGCGCCGGGCGCAGCACCGCGCTGTCGACCCCGGCGATATGCGATTCGATGTTGACGCTGGCGACCGTATATTGCGGCCCTTCCTCGAGCGTGATCGTAATCACGTAGCCCTTGAGCTGCGGGTCGTAGCGCGCATCCGATCCCGTCACCCGGAAATCGGCATAGCCATTCTTCAGATAGAAGCGGCGGATCAAATCGAGGTCCGAGGCAAGCTTGTCCGGATCGTAGACGTCGGAATTCTTGAAGAACGAGAGCCAGTCCATCTCCGTCGTCTGCATGAGGTCGCGCAATTTGCCGGAGGAATAGACGTGGTTGCCGACGAATACGATCGATTTCACGCCGGTCTTCGGACCTTCGTCGATATGGAAGACGACGTCGACGCGGCCGTTGGGAAGATTGACGACGCGATAGGTGACGTTTGCCGCGGCTTCGCCGGCGCGCCGGTAAAGGTCTTTGAGGCGCTCGACATCGGCGTCGACGATCGTCGTGCTGAACGGGCCGTGCGACTTCGATTGGATTTCGTCGGCGAGTTGATCGGTCTTGACCTTGCTGTTGCCTTCGAAGGCGACCTGATTGATCAGGATGTTCTCGCTGACGCGAATGATGACCTGCCCGCCTTCGCGAATGACCTTGATGTCGGAGAACTGGCCGGTGGCATAGAGCGCCTTGACGCCTTGGTTGACGGCGGCGGGATCGGCACTGGTGAAATAGGATTCGATCGTCTCGCTGTCGACGCGCTGGTTCCCTTCAACCTCGACACCGGCGGCGAAAGCCGGCACCGATGCAAAAAGCGGCGCCACGAGAAGGAAGGCAAGAAGCCACCGTAACAAATGACCCCGTTCAAAATGCATCTACGCCCGGTCCCCGTCTATCGCTCTGGTTGTTACCGCGACGCGCAGAAACGCTCGGCGCGCGGCCACCCATGATCATGCTCAGGTCGATTTTCCGGCGCTTGCCACACCGGACGTATCATCGGCCCAGGAATCGGACGGGCTTTTCAGCCGCACCCTTGTTTCTTCGGCGTTTTTCGGCGCCGGCCCTTCACACCCCAGGCTCCCGCTTCTACTCGCTTTAGATGACCCTGCAAATGGACTTTGGCGGGAACCGGTCGTTTTCGAACCGGCGTGTCGAGTAAGACACGCTTGCTTGCGCGCCTGTTGCTCGAAACGCCGGAACCGGCCGCGCTCAAAATCGCCACATTCTCCTTTCGGCGGCCTCCCCTCAGATTGCGCGCCGAAGTCCGCCTACTTCGACAGGCGCAAAAGATCGTTGTACGTCGCCAGAATCATCAGCCCCACCACCAAGGTCAGCCCGATTCTGAAACCTACCTGCTGGATCCTCTCGTTCAGCGCCTTTCCCCGTATCGCTTCGATGGCGTAGTAGAAGAGATGGCCGCCATCGAGGAGAGGGATCGGCAGAAGGTTGAGGATCCCAATCGATATTGACAAAACAGCGGCAAGATTAAGAAGCGCCGCGAAGCCGAGTTTGGCCATCTGCCCGGAAACTTCGGCGATTCGGATCGGACCCGAGAGCTGATCGGTCGATTCCCGCCCCGTAAGGAGGCCGCCGGCGTAGGATCCGGTCTGTTCGATGATAAACCAGGTCTGACCAAGAGCGAGTTTCGCGGAATCGCCAATTCCGTAATGCTGGACGTGCCAATTGGCCGCCGTGGCATTGGCTTCAACGCCGAGCACGCCGACGCGCGACGTGCCGAACGGTGTCGTAACGTCGCGGCGCTGCGGCGTGGCGAGGAGACCGACGGTCTTTGCATGCCGTTCGACGAGGAAGGAGAGCGGCGTGTCGCCCGATATCTGGACGATGCGCTGCATGTCCTCGAAACTTTCGATTTTGGCGCCGTTGATTGAAACGACGACATCGCCCGGCTGGAAGCCGGCGGCTTCCGCCGCGCTCCCCGGGATGACCTTGTCGATCTCCGGGATCAGAACGGTGCGGCCGTGAATGGCGTAGATGCCGGTAAAGATTACGATTGCGAGGAGAAAATT
>JASHVQ010000188.1 GCA_030044485.1 Methylovirgula sp.
CGCAGCGGATCGGGCACATGGCCGCCGCGCGCGTTGCGCAGCGTGGCGACATGATCGATATTGACGCCGAGGCGCAACTTTTGCGGCATCAGCCGTTCACTCTTTCGACTTTGCTCACGACGGGTTTCGTCCGCAGTTCGGAGACGACGCCGTTCAGATGTTTCAGATCGGCGATTTCGAGGTCGATGATCATTTCGCGAAAATCCGGCGAGATTACATGGATGGTGATGTTGTCGATGTTGGCGCCCATGTCGCCGATGACGGTGGCAATCATGCCCAATGTGCCGGGTTCGTTGATCGCCGTCACCAGAATTCGTGCCGGAAAGAAGCCTTGGTGGCCGGCCTCGAGATCCCAGCGCACGTCGAGCCAGCGCTCCGGCTGGTCGTCGAAGGCGGTGAGATCCGGAGATTGAATCGGATAAATGGTGATCCCCTCCCCCGGCGTGAGAATGCCGACGATCCGGTCGCCGGGCACGGCGCCGCCGTTCGGCGCGAAGCGCACCGGCAGATCGCCTTGCAAACCATGAATCGGCAGCGGGGCGGATTCGCTCGTGCGCCCGGGAAACTTGAAGACCAGGCTTTCGGCCTTTGGCAGACCGAACCAACCCTCTTCCGGGCGCGACGGTTGCGCGACGCCTTTGCGGTCTTCGGAAAAGTCCGGATAGACGGCCTTGACCACATCGCCGGAATAGATTTCGCCGCGCCCGACCGCCGCCAGCACCTCGTCGATCCCGAGGCGCGCCAAGCGCGGCAGCGCCGCCTTCAACTTGTCTTCGGCAAAAGGCTTGCCCGCCCGCTCGAAGGCGCGCATGACAATCTGCTTACCGAGATTGGTATATTGAGTGCGCACCGCATCGCGCGTCGCGCGCCGGATCGCGGCGCGCGCCTTGCCCGTCGCGACGAGCTTCTCCCAAACGGCGGGCGGCACCTGGCCTTCGGCGCGGACGATCTCGACCTCGTCGCCGTTCTGCAATTCGCTGCCGAGCGGCGCGATCCGTCCGTTGATCTTGGCGCCGACCGCGGAATTGCCGACGTCGGTGTGCACCGCATAGGCGAAATCGATAGGCGTCGCACCGCGCGGCAAGGCGATGAGCTGGCCCTTGGGCGTGAAGCAGAAGACCTGGTCGGGGAAAAGCTCGAGCTTCGTATGTTCGAGAAATTCTTCCGGCGAATCGCCCTCCGCGAGAAGATCGATGGTGCGCTGCAGCCATTGGTAGGCGCGGCTCTCGCGAGTCAGGATCTCGCGATCGGCGACGCGCCCGTCCTTGTAAAGGGAATGCGCGGCGATGCCGTAGCGGGCGACGTCATGCATGTCGTGGGTGCGCACCTGAAGTTCGACGCGCTGCCGCCCCGGGCCGACCACGGTGGTGTGGATCGAGCGGTAATCGTTTTCCTTGGGCGTCGAAATATAGTCCTTGAAGCGGCCGGGCACGCTCGGCCATTTGGTGTGCACGACGCCGATCACCCGGTAGCAATCCTCGACCTTGTTCACGCAGACGCGAAAGCCAAAAATGTCCGACAATTGCTCGAAGGCGATCGACTTGCGCTCCATCTTCCGCCAGATCGAATAGGGCAGCTTTTGGCGGCCTTCGACGCTCGCCTCGATGCCGCGCATCGACAATTCGTCGCGCAGCTCCTTTTCGACGCTGGCGATGATCTTGCCGTTTTTCTTCCGCAGTTCGTCAAGCCGCGTTTTGATCGTCGCCGCGGCCTCCGGCATCAGATGCTGGAAGGCGAGTTCTTCGAGCTCGTCGCGCATGCTCTGCATGCCCATGCGCCCGGCCAGCGGCGCGTAGATTTCGAGCGTCTCCTCGGCGATCCGCGCCTGTTTCTCGGGCGGCATGAAACGCAGCGTGCGCATGTTGTGCAGCCGGTCGGCGAGCTTGACGAGCAGCACGCGCACGTCGGCGGCGATGGCCAGCAGCAGCTTGCGAAAGTTCTCCGCCTGAACGGCGCGCTTGGAGACGAGATCGAGCCGCTTCAGCTTGGTGAGGCCTTCGACCAGACGGGCGATGTCGGGACCGAAAATCCTCTCGATCTCTTCGCGCGTCGAATCGGTGTCCTCGATGACATCGTGCAAAACGGCCGCGACGATCGTTGCGTCGTCGAGCTTGAGATCGGTGAGAATGGCGGCGACTTCGAGGGGATGCGAGTAGAACGGGTCGCCGGAGGCGCGCCGCTGCGCGCCATGCGCCTTCATCGCGTAGACGTAGGCGCGATCCAGCAGTTCCTCGTCGGCGTGCGGATTGTATCGGCGCACGCGCTCGACGAGTTCATATTGCCGCATCATGGTTCGTTTCGATGCCATGGAGGAGCCCGCGCGGCAGCATCCAGCGGCGCCGCCGCGTTTTTCCGGGGCATGCAGCGGCAAGATCGAGCGCACGCGCCGGCTGGCACTGCAAAGGCGGTGCCAGCCTCGCGCTTAGGCAAACTCAGTCGCCGTCGTCTTCGGTCTCGGCAGGGGGCACCAAGCCTTCGAGGCCGCGCAGCAAATCCTCTTCCGTCATCCGGTCGAATTGCACATCCCCGAATGCCTCCGACTGCGCTTTGTCGACCGGCGCTATGGCCGGAACGGCTTCGGCCTCGGGCTCGTCGACTTCGACGTGCTTCTGCAGGGAATGTATAAAGTCTTCTTTAAGGTCTTCCGGCGCGAGTGTCGCCTCGGCAATTTCCCGCAAGGCGACGACCGCGTTCTTGTCCTTGTCGCGCTCGATGGTGATGGGCGCGCCGGACGCAATCATCCGCGCCCGATGGCTGGCGATCAGCACCAGCTCAAAACGATTCTCGACCTTGTCGATGCAATCTTCGACCGTGACGCGGGCCATTCATCAATTCTCCTTGATTTGCCTAACCGGCGATATTTGCGCTTTCCTACAAAAGCTGTCGGCATTCATCAAGCTTACGGCGCCCCGATAGTAGCAGACAGACGACGCCAGCCGCCAAGCCAAATCTTGACCGTCGGCCTCTCGCCGAACTCCGGGATTCCAGGGTGAAAATAGGGATTACCCTTGACGGAACAAGCCCCTAAGGCCAAATACCCGCACCTGGGGCGCCGCGCCATTCATTACCTGCCCCTACGAGGATTACGCCGACCGCATTGCGCAAGCCAAAGACTTGAACCACCAACCTTCGAGCATACCAGAGAACGTTAAATGGCAGATCAGGAGCGAATTGCGCTGTTCATCGACGGCGCCAATCTCTACGCAACCGCAAAATCCCTAGGCTTCGATATCGACTATAAGCGCCTGCTCAAGGAGTTTCAGAGCCGCGGGAAACTCATCCGGGCCTTTTATTACACCGCCTTGGTCGAAGATCAGGAATATTCCTCGATCCGCCCGTTGATCGATTGGCTCGACTACAACGGCTATTCGGTGGTGACCAAACCGACCAAGGAATTCGTCGATTCGCTCGGCCGGCGCAAAGTGAAGGGCAACATGGATATAGAACTCGCCGTCGACGCCATGGAGATGGCCGAACACCTCGACCATATCGTGCTGTTTTCGGGCGACGGCGATTTCCGCTCGCTGGTCGAGGCCGTGCAGCGCAAAGGCGTACGTGTCTCGGTCGTCTCGACCAATACGACGCAGCCGGCAATGGTCGCCGATGAATTGCGCCGCCAGGCCGACGAATTCATCGACCTGGTGCAGCTCTCCGGCAAGATCGGGCGCGATCCCGCCGAGCGCGCCGAACGTTCCCAGAAATACCAGGACCGGCGGCCGGCCGCGGTCTCGAGCAGCGGCTACGATCAGGACGTGATCGACGATTGAGCCCGCTCGGCGAAGATCTTTTCGCCTCGGCGGCTGCGGCCGCGCATGCCTGCGAGCCAAGCCGCGATTGCGGGCTTTGTCCGCGGCTCGCAGGCTTCCGCGCCGAAAATCGCAGCGCCCATCCCGATTGGTTCAACGCTCCCGTCCCGACCTTCGGATCGCACGAGGCTTGGCTGCTCATCGTAGGTCTCGCACCGGGATTGCGCGGCGCCAACCGGACGGGGCGCCCGTTCACCGGCGATTTCGCCGGCCTCCTGCTCTACGAGACCTTGTTGTCGGCGGGGCTCGCCAGCGGCGTCTATGCGGAGCGCGCCGACGACGGTCTGCGCCTCATCGGCTGTGCGATCACCAATGCGGTGCGCTGCGTGCCGCCGCAAAACAAGCCCCAACCCTCCGAGATCGCCACGTGCCGGGCGTTCCTCGAAGCGACGATTGCCGCCCTCCCCAACCTCAGGACGATCGTTGCGCTCGGGCGCGTCGCGCATGATTCCGTCCTGCGCGCGTTCGGCCAGAAACTTGCGGCCCTGCCCTTCGCACACGGCGCGGAACATGGACTTGCGCATGCGGCGCGCGGCATCACGCTCTTCGACAGCTATCATTGCTCGCGCTACAACACCAACACGGCGGTTTTGACACCCGCCATGTTCCGCGACGTCTTCGAGCGCGCCGCGAAGCTTGCGCCGCACGGGTTTAGGGCGCGTAACTCATGAATTCGAGAAGCGAGCCGTCGGGGTCGCGGAAATAAACGCTGACGGCCTCGCCTTTAGCGCCGCGCGTTGCAATGGGGCCGAGTTCGATCGCCACCCCTTGCGCTTCAAGATGCGCAACCGCAGCGGCGATCGGCCCTGGCCATTCGAAGCAAAGATCGCTGTTGCCGGGTTCGACGGGTTGGCGCGCGAAGATCTTCGGCGTCACGCCCGGCCCGTGGCAATTCAGGAGGAAGTCGCCGAACTTATAGGCGAAGCCCTTCTGGCGCGGCACGACTTCGGCGCCAAGCACATCCGCGTAAAACCGGTTGGCGCGCGCCCAATCGGAAACATGAATGACGCAATGGTCGATCTTCACCGGCCGCACGCTGCGCTAACCTCTTTCCCGGAGCAATCGGCCCTTTTCGCGATTCCAATCGCGCTGCTTCTCGGATTGGCGCTTGTCGTGAAGCTTCTTGCCACGCCCGAGCGCCAATTCGATCTTGGCGCGGCCGCGCTCGTTGAAATAGATCTTGAGCGGCACGATGCTCATGCCTTCGCGCTCGAGGCCCTTTGCAAGCCGGCCGATTTCGCGTGATTTAAGAAGCAGTTTACGCGCTCTCTTGGGCGCGTGGTTGAAGCGGTTGGCCTGCAGATATTCGGGGATCGTGGCGTTGAGAAGATAGACTTCGCCGGCCTTGATGCTGGCGTAGCTTTCGCCGAGCGACGCCTTGCCGGCGCGCAGCGACTTGACTTCGCTGCCCGTAAGAACCAGCCCCGCTTCGAAGGTCTCGCCGATCTCGAAGTCGAACCTCGCGCGGCGATTGTCGGCGACCACTTTGAAATTCTTCGCGCCCAGCGCTGCATCCTCCGGTCATTGCGGCAGCAGGCCGGCGTAAGCCATGGCGGCCTTGATTGCCGCCTGCGTGCCGCTCGAGGCCGGCAACATGGGAAGGCGCAGCTCGTCGGCGATCTTGCCGAGCACCGAGAGCGCGAATTTCGCGCCGGCCGGATTGGGATCGAGGAAAAGCGCCGCATGCAGCGGCGTCAAACGGTCCTGAATGCGCAGCGCGGCGGAAAAATCGCCCTTCAGGCAGGCTTCCTGCATATCGGCGCAGATCCGCGGCGCGACATTGGCGGTCACCGAAATGCAGCCCTCCCCGCCATGCGCCATAACCGCAAGCGCCGTCATGTCCTCGCCGGAGAGCTGGATGAAGTCGGGGCCGAGCGCTTGGCGCTGCAGGGCGGTGCGGGCGAGATTGCCGGTCGCGTCCTTCACGCCGGCAATGTTCTTGAGCTCGAAGAGGCGGCGCATCGTTTCGATCGACAGATCGACCACCGAGCGCGGCGGAATATTGTAAAGAATGATGGGAATACCGATTGCGTCGTTGATGGCCTTGAAATGCCGGTACATGCCTTCCTGCGAAGGCCTGTTGTAGTAGGGCGTGACGACGAGAACGCCGTCTGCCCCGGCCTTCTCGGCGAATTGGGCGAGTTCGATGGCCTCGGTCGTGTTGTTGGAGCCGGCGCCGGCGATAACCGGCACGCGGCGGCGCGCCTCGGCGACGCAGACCTCGATGACGCGGCGATGCTCGGCATGCGACAGAGTCGCGCTTTCGCCCGTGGTGCCGACCGGCGCCAAAGCATGCGTGCCGCTGTTAATCTGCCAGTCGACCAGGGCGCGGTAGGCGGATTCGTCGAACTTGCCCGCTCTGAACGGCGTGACCAGCGCGGTAATGGATCCTTTGAACGCTGCCTTCTTGCCCATCGCCTGCTTCCGACGGTTGCTGCGGACCGGTACCGGTGCCTTAGTTTTGGCATCTGTTCTTCCGACAATTGCGCTCTCAAGTCCATGTCCGCGGCGATCCTGGGGACGGCCAGGAGGTTAGTCCTTTGTACAAGTTGTTGAACCTGCTAGGTTTCTGAGTTCGCCTTCGCGGCGCCGGTAAGGTCGCGGCCAAGGTTGACGTTTGCGCAAGGCCGAGCCACCAAAATGCCGGCCAAAACCTGAGTCAGAACGGTCTCGTCGGCGCGGCGGTCCACAGCGCGGGATTTCTCATGCCAGTACGGCGCCTCGCTTTTCGATCGGTAACGGCCTTCGCCGGCCTGGGGTTATGTTTTGCGATCATCGCCGGCGAACATTTGGCGCGGCCCAATTACGATCGCGCGGCGATCGCCCGCCTTGCGAGTTGGACGGATTCGGCGCTTTACGGCGCGGTCGTCGAAGTCGAAGGCTTTTTCGAAGCCGGACGTGCCCGCCTTGCCGCCGAGATTTTCCGGCCGAGCAATGCGCCGCCGATCGACCGGGCCGCGGCGCTCGGCCTCGACATCAGCGGACTGCGCGAGGCCCTGCCCTTCTACAAGGCAGGCGACCTCGTCAACGGCGACGCGCAGGCGGCCGCGGCCACGGACCCGATCGTGCGCACCACGCTCGAATGGGTGGCGCTGCGCAACGCACCCGACGTCGGCTACGCGCGTCTTCAAGCCTTCCTCGACGCCCATCCGCTCTGGCCGGCGCGCGAGGTGATTACCCACCGCATCGAGCAGGACTTGTACGAGACACACGCCGATCCGCAGCGCGTCGAAGCCTATTTCGCCCAAAGCGCGCCGCAGACCGCCCTGGGGAAACTGGCGCTTGCGCGCGCTCTATTGAGCGACGGCAAGACGGATGAAGCGCAAGATCTCATCCGCAGCGTGTGGCGCAACGCCGATCTCGCCGGCGGCATCGATATGAGCGTCAAGAGCGAATTCGGCAAATATCTCACCGCCGCCGACCATCAGGCGCGCGCCGACCGACTGCTTTACGAAGAGGAGAATGAGGCCGGATTGCGCGCCGCATTCTTCGCCGGCCCCGCGGTTGTGAAGCTCGCCAAGCTGCGCGCTGCGGTCAATGCCGAAGCGGCGAACGACAAGATGTTCGCGAGCGTCCCCGCGGCCATGCGCGGCGATCCGGGCTATCTCTTTGCCAAGATCCAGAAGCTGATGCGCAGCGACAAGGACGAAAAGATCAAGGAAGCCGCAAATTTGATGCTCGGTGCGCCGCGCGATCCGGCGCGTATCGGGGATGGCGACGCCTGGTGGGTCGCGCGCCGCGCGCTGGCTCGCAAGCTCCTCGATCTCGGCGATCCTGGCGCTGCCTACAAGATCTGCGACGCCGCCACGCCGGAGAGCAACGAAGCAAAGATCGACGCCCAGTTCCATGCGGGCTGGATCGCGCTGCGTTTTCTGCACGATCCGGTCCGCGCCGCCGCACATTTCGACGCGGCCGCGGAGATCGCGCAGACGCCGATCTCGATTGCCCGCATCGCCTATTGGCAGGGGCGCGCCGCCGAAGCCTCGCAGGCCGAGAACGCAACGGCGCGCGCCAGGACCTATTACCAAAGGGCTGCCGCGAACGAGGCGACCTATTACGGCCAACTGGCGCGACAAAAGCTCGGACTTGAAACAATCACCTTCCGCAGCATTGCCGCGGCGGCGGCCGGCAAGAGGCGCGACGAGTCCGTGCGCGTGGTCGAACTGCTCTACGCGCTCGGCGAAAACGACTTGGCGCTCGGCTTGGCGCTCGAGGCGGCGCAGCATCTTCAAAGCCCGTCGCAGGCCGCGGCGCTTGCCAACGTGGTCGCCGCGCAGCACGATGCGCACGCCTCGCTGGTGGTCGGCAAGATCCTCGGTCAGCGGCAAATGGCCGAGGACGCCCTCGCCTTCCCGACTTATGGCGTTCCGGATTTCGTTCCGCTCGGCAATTCGGCCTCGCCCGCGACCGTCTATGCGATCGCCCGCCAAGAGAGCGAGTTCGATCCGCGTGCCATTTCCTCGGCCGGGGCGAAGGGCCTCATGCAGATGATCGATTCGACGGCCAAGGAAACGGCCAAGCAGGAGGGCGTCGACTTCGACGCGGCGCGTTTGACGAGCGATGCTGCCTTCAACGCCGAACTCGGCGCCGCGTTTCTCGGCCAATTGTTCATCGATGAGGGCGGCTCGCCGATTCTCGCCTTCGCCGCCTACAACGCCGGCGGCGGACACGTGAAGGAATGGATCGACGCTTACGGCGACCCGCGCAAGCCCGGAGTCGATCCGGTCGATTGGGTCGAACGCATCCCCTTCGAAGAAACGCGCAACTATGTCCAAAGGGTCATGGAGAATTGGACCATGTACCAGGCGAGCTTCGGACAGGCCAAGACAGCGGCAACGGAAAGCGCGGTCCGCACCGCCGCAAAACTATGAGGCAGCGCAGGCCAGCCGAGACTCGAGTTGGGCGAGCAACACGTTGAGCAGCCGACCGGCGGTGAAAGGCTTGCCGAGAAATTGCGCCGCCCGGGGCAACGATATTGCCGCCCTGCAGCCTGCCGATATCACGATGACGCCGATCTCCGGCCAGAGGTCGCCAACCCGCCGGGCGAGGTCGATCCCGTCGAGTTCGCCGGGCATGTCAATGTCGGTGATAATGGCGTCGATCGGATGATCGGCAAGGGCATGCAAGCCGTCGGCAGCGCAGCTCGCC
>JASHVQ010000189.1 GCA_030044485.1 Methylovirgula sp.
TGGTGCTCGGTTTCCTCGATCTCCAGGCCGGGCAGGCGCAGAACAGGTTCTACAAGGAGCTCGAGGACAATCTTACGGCGAGCACCAGCGATGCGCTTGTCGAAGGCGCGCCGGCGCTCGAGGGCGTGCCGCGCGATCTGCGCGCTGCGCTCGACAAGATCGCGGCGACCGGCGATCTGAGCCACGCCCGCGCCACCTCCATAGCGATCGCCAATCTCGCCGACGGCATCCAGAGCCTGGTGCAGCACATGCGCGCCGAACAGCAGATGATACGCGACTGGGTCGAGGCGCAAGCCGAACAGACGCAGGAACTGAAGATGGTCTTGCAGCAGCTTGCGCGAGAGACGGAGCATCGCTGATGCCGCTCGCGCGGGCGCGCCGTCAGCAGCGCGCCATCGATTACTGGCCGGGCTTCGTCGACGCGCTGTCGACGATGCTGCTCGTCATCGTCTTTCTGCTCTCGGTTTTCATGATGGCGCAGTTCTTCCTCGCCCGCGAAGTGTCGGGCAAGGACACGGTGCTCGACAGGCTCAACAAGCAGATCGCCGAACTGACATCGCTTCTGGCGATGGAGAAGTCCGGCAAGGCCGACGTCGAAGCCAATCTCGCGGCCTTGCAGGCGACGCTTCAATCCGATGAGAAGGACAAGGCGAAACTGCAAGCGCAGATCGACGCCGCCAATTCCGGCGCCTCGGGCGCCGACCAGCGTCTGGGCGCCGCCCAACAGCAGCTCGTCTCCGAGAAGCAAATTTCGGCGCAGGCGCTCGCCCAGGTCGACATCCTCAACCAGCAGATCGCCGCGCTGCGCAAACAGCTCGCCGCCATCGAGGATGCGCTTTCCGCTTCCGAGGCGCGCGACCGGCAATCGCAGGCGAAGATCGCCGACCTCGGCTCGCGCCTCAACATCGCGCTCGCGCAGAAGGTCCAGGAGCTGTCGCGCTATCGCTCGGACTTCTTCGGAAGGCTGCGCCAAATCCTCGGCGACCGGCCCGACATCCGCACGGTCGGCGACCGTTTCGTCTTCCAGTCCGAAGTGCTCTTCGACACCGGGCAAGCCACGTTGAACGACGCCGGCAAGGCCGAGCTCGACAAGCTCGCCGGGGCGGTCAACGAACTCGCTCGCGAGATCCCGCCGGAAATTCCCTGGGTGCTGCGCGTCGATGGGCACACCGACAAAAGGCCCATCCAATCGGCGCAGTTCCATTCGAACTGGGATCTCTCGGCGGCGCGCGCCATCGCGGTCGTGCAATATCTCATCAGCAAGGGGGTGCCCCCCGAGCGGCTCGCGGCCGCGGGATTCGGCGAATTCCAGCCGATCGATCCCGGCGACAGCGAGGATGCCTACGCCAAAAACCGGCGCATCGAACTCAAGCTTACCGAGAGATAGACGCGCGGGGGGATGACGCGGGGGTGAGGGAAATCGTCGCCAGCGAATGGACGGACTTTTTCGCCGCCGAAGTCGGCGCCTCGGCGGCGTTGACCGGCTTGGTCGTCGTCGCCATCTCGATCAACTTGGAAAAAATCCTTTCCCTGCTTTATCTGCCTGGCCGCGCCGCCGAAGCACTGGTGATGCTCGTCGCCGTGTTGGTCCTGACGAGCGCCGCACTTATTCCCCATCAACCCGCCGCGGCGCTCGGCGGCGAAGCATTGACGATCGGCGCGGCTTCATATCTGGCCGCCATATTTATTCAGGTGCGGTCGCTTAAGTCGGGCACGACCTTTCCTGCAATGCGCGTTTTTGTGCGCATAAGCGTGGCGGCGGCAACGAATCTGCCGATAATCTTCGGGGGCTTGCTGCTCATGCACGGTTCGGACGCGGGTCTTTATTGGATCGCCGCCGGCGTGATCCTGTCGCTGGTGGCTGGCGTATTGAATGCCTGGGTTCTGCTCATCGAAATCTTGCGGTGACTTGGCGACCCTGCGCCTTGCGTCGCGCCGCGGCTTCGCTCTAATGCGCGCCCGACGGCGCAAAGCTACCGGGCCGGTAGCTCAATTGGTTAGAGCCGGCCGCTCATAACGGTCTGGTTGCAGGTTCGAGCCCTGCCCGGCCCACCAGGCTTCCTCTTTGATTTCAGGCTTTAAGCTTGCTCCTTCGGCCGCCTCCCACCATATTTGAGCTTAAGCCAACTGCGGCCTTGACCCGTCAGATTGGGAGAAAGACATGTTCATCGAAACCGAGGCCACGCCCAACCCGGCGAGCCTGAAATTCCTCCCCGGCCGCAGCGTCATGCAGGCCGGCACGTTGGAGATCCGCAGCCAAGAAGGCGCGGCGCAATCGCCGCTCGCCGCGGCGCTGTTTGAAATTCCCGGCGTCTCCGGCGTCTATTTCGGCGCCGATTTCATCACCGTCACCAAGAGCGCCGGCGAGTGGCACGAGCTCAAGCCCGTGATCCTCGGCGCGATCATGGAACATTTCGTCTCCGGCGCCCCCTTGCTCGTCGAGGGCGCAAGCGCCGATCCCAAGGACGAACCCGACGAATTTTTTGCCCCCGAAGACAAGGAGACGGTCGAGACCATCAAGGAATTGCTCGAGACGCGCGTGCGTCCTTCCGTCGCCGGCGACGGCGGCGACATCAAATTCCGCGGCTATCGCGACGGCGTCGTCTATCTGGCGATGAAAGGCTCGTGCTCCGGCTGTCCCTCCTCCACCGCGACGTTGCGGCATGGGATCGAGAATCTGCTGCGTCATTACTTGCCGGTCGTGCAAATGGTCGAGCAGATTTGAGGCGCATCGATTGGCGCAACCGATGACGGGCACGAAAATCCTCGCAATCGACACGGCGCTCAACGCGGTCTCGGCCTGTCTTTATGAAAGCGGCGCGCCAGCGGCCGAGGCTTCCGAAACGATCCTCATGCAGCGCGGCCACGCCGAGGCGCTGCTGCCCCTGATCGACAGAGTCATGGCGCAGGCGGGCTTTGCCGCGCTCGGGCGCGTCGCGGTGACCGTCGGGCCGGGGTCGTTCACGGGGCTCAGGGTCGGCATAGCCGCGGCGCGCGCCATCGGCATGGCCTGCAATGTGCCCGTGGTCGGCGTCTCGACGCTTGCCGCGCTTGCGGCGCCCGTGATCCTGGCGCAAAAGCCCGGGCTCGTGGCGGCGGCGATCGATGCCGGGCATGGCAATGTTTATTCCGCGGCTTTCGGGCCGGACGGACGCGCCATCGTCGCGCCGCGCGTCGCTTCGGTGCGCGAAGCGGTCCGGCTCTTGGGGTCTGGCCCCATCCGCATGGCGGGATCGGGTGCGCCGCTGCTCGCCATAGAGGCCTGGTCGGGCCATCTCGTCGCCGAAGTCGTAGGCGAGACCGTCGCCCCCGACATAATCTTCGTCGCGCGTCTCGGCCTGCTCGCCGATCCGTCCAGATCGCCGGCTCGTCCGCTCTATCTCAAACCGCCCGACATCAAGGCGCTCGACGCCGGCCACGTGCCCCTGGCGCGGTAATGTTCGGCCCTTCCGCGCAAAGCTCGACCGTCCGCCGCATTGGGCCGGAATTCGGCGCGGCCTGCGCCAAGATCCATGCGCAAAGTTTCGCTCATCCTTGGAGCGCGGCGGAGTTCGAGAGCCTGCTCGCCGGCCGCGACGTGGTCGGCCAAGCGGCGATTGCCGCGGGCTTCTGGGGCAAGGCGGCGATTTCGGGCTTCGTTCTGTCGCGACTTGCCGCCGACAGCGCCGAAATCCTGACGATTGCGGTTGTGCCGAAGGCGCGCCGCAGAGGCATAGGCGGCGCGCTCCTGGCCTATCACCTTGCCACTTTGGCGGCCGCCGGCGCCAAATCGCTCTTTCTCGAGGTCGAGGCTGAAAACCGCGCCGCGCTGGCCCTTTATCGGCGCTTCGACTTTCGCGAGGTGGGCGAGCGCCAGGCCTATTACCGCAAATTGAGTGG
>JASHVQ010000190.1 GCA_030044485.1 Methylovirgula sp.
CTGCTTACGCCGACGCGAATCTACGTGCGCTCGATCTTGCGCGTTTTAAGAACGAGCAGCGCGATCAAAGCCCTGGCGCATATCACCGGCGGCGGTTTTCTCGACAATCTGCCGCGCGTTTTGCCACAAAACATCGGCGTTCGCATCGATCTTGCGGCCATTCCGGTGCCGCCCGTCTTTTCCTGGCTTGGTTCGGAAGGGCCCGTCGCGGAGCCCGAAATGCTGCGCACCTTCAATTGCGGGATCGGCATGGCCGTAATCGCCGCGCCCGGCGATGCCGAGCGGCTCACGGCCGATCTGCGCGGCGCGGGCGAGGAGCCGGTCCGGCTTGGCGAGGTAATCGAGGGAGCGCGCATCATCTATTCGGGCCGGCTTAAGCTGTGAGTCGCAAACGCACCGCAATCCTGATTTCGGGGCGCGGCTCGAACATGCGCCGCCTGATCGAGGCGGCGGCAGATGCGAAATTTCCGGCCGAAATCGTTCTCGTTCTCTCCAATCGGCCCGAGGCCGAGGGCCTTGGCTTCGCCAAGGAAAAGGGCATTGCGACCGCCGCCGTCGACCACAAAATTCATGCGGGGCGCGAGAGCTTCGAAGCCAGTCTTCAAGTCTTGCTCGAACTTCACCGGGTCGAGCTGATCTGTCTGGCCGGCTTCATGCGGCTCTTCACGCCCTCCTTCGTGCGGCTTTGGGAGGGGCGGATGCTCAATATCCACCCCGCCCTTTTGCCGGCCTATCGCGGCCTGCATACGCACGAGCGGGCCTTGGCCGACGGCGTGAAGATCCACGGCTGCACCGTGCATTTCGTCGCCCCGGCCGTGGACGAGGGCCCAATCATCGCGCAAGCCGCGGTGGCGGTGCGCGATGACGACACGCCGCAATCTCTCGCTGCCCGCGTCTTGGAACAGGAGCACATCATCTATCCGGCCGCCCTGGCCGCACTGGCGTCGGGCGCTTTGGAAATTCGCGGCAACCGTGTGATTGAGCGCATAGTGACTCGCGCACCCCCGCCCTTGCGCGTGCCGGAAGCGAAATGACGGCCCTGCGCGCCCTAAAGGCCGCCGTCGGCCTCTTGGGCGTCGGGCTTTTGGCCGGCGCGCGCGCCGCCGAGACGGCTGATGCCCAGGATCTCGCCACGATAAAAGCCTGCGTCGAAAGGCAGGAAAACGCGCGAGCCTCCGCCGAAACCTGCATCTCGATCATCGCCAAACCCTGCCTGGGCAATCATGAAGACACGGCCGTGCCCTCCGACATCGTCCAATGCTACGGCCGCGAAGAGCAGGCCTGGGACGAACTCCTCAAGGCGGCCTACAAGGGCCTGCATGACAATCTGGACAGCGACCGCCAGACGAAGCTGCGCGACATGCAACGTTCTTGGCTGGAGGCGCGCAAGCGCACTTGCGAATTCTTCTACGACTATTTCCAAGGCTCGATGGCCTATCCGATGATCGCCTCCTGCCAGAACGCCGAGACGGCGCGGCGGGCGATCTTTCTGCGCATCTTCGCCAGGGATGTTGCCGGCGGCAAATGACTTAAGGCTTCCAAGCCTCATAATCGCCGGTCGCCGGCGGGCGCACACCCTGGGCCAGGGTCGAGCCCGGCGGACGCCAAGCCGCGGGCGTGCCGGTCAGGTCGGGCAGATGCGGCAATTCCCACGCGCGCGGCTGGTAATTTTCGTCGGGCGGCGGCACGTCGACCGTGTGATGCAGCCAGCCGTACCAGCCAGGCGGAGTCATAGAGCCTTCCGCATAGCCGGCATAGATGACCCAGCGCCGCTCGAATCCGAGCGCCGGATCCTTAGCGCCGCCGCGGCTGCGGTAATAGCGGTTGCCAAATTGGTCGCGGCCGACGAGCTCGCCCTTCAACCAGGTGTAGAACAGGGTGTTCAGCGTCGCGCCGTCCCACCATGTAAAGAAGCGAAATAGCCAACGCATGGACGGTTCCGGGAAAGGCCGAGGCGACTATGGCGAGGCGGGTCCGGCTTGTCCAGAAGGCCACGACTCGCGGCGGCGTCTCGGCGCCGGACGCAAGGCTTTATTTGCGGCCCTTGGGGATATGGCGCACGACTCCTTGCCGCTCCGACTCGAAGCTTGAACCGGCGCACCGGTGCGTCCATCAATTCCACCTGCAGGGGGTAGAATTTTTACCCTTTCCACAATATTTTGTGGTGATGAGAGCGATAACTACTATTTCTTGACGCGGCGGAAGAACGCGCGTTAGGCTCAAGCTTTCCTCTCTCGACATCCAGGACCAACTCATGCGGATCGAGCGGCGCCACACCAAGGCAGAGACTTCGCCCTATGACGGAATCGAATTCCGCACGACGCGCAGCGAGATTCGCAACCCCGACGGCTCGACCGTGTTCGCCCTCGACGGGATCGACGTGCCGGCTTCCTGGAGCCAGGTCGCGGCCGACGTGCTCGCGCAAAAATATTTCCGCAAGGCCGGTGTTCCGTCGCGCCTGAAGCCGGTCGAAGAGCCCGACGTTCCGGCCTTTCTCTGGCGCCGCGTGGCGGACGAGGCCGCCTTGGAGGAATTGCCGAAGGCGGAGCGATTCGGCTCGGAGAAATCCGCCCGCCAGGTCTTCGACCGCCTCGCCGGGGCTTGGACCTATTGGGGCTGGAGGGGCAAATATTTCGATTCGGTCGAAGACGCCCAGGCCTTTTTCGACGAATTGCGCTTCATGCTGGCTGCGCAAATGGCGGCGCCCAATTCGCCGCAATGGTTCAACACGGGCCTCTATTGGGCCTATGGCATCAACGGGCCGGGCCAGGGCCATTATTATGTCGATTTCGAGTCGGGCAAGCTCGTCAAATCGAAGTCCGCCTACGAGCACCCGCAGCCGCACGCCTGTTTCATCCAGTCGGTCGCCGACGATCTCGTCAACGAAGGCGGGATCATGGATCTTTGGGTGCGCGAGGCGCGGCTCTTCAAATACGGCTCGGGCACCGGCTCCAACTTCTCGAAACTGCGCGGCGAGAACGAGGCGCTGTCGGGCGGCGGCAAGTCGTCGGGCCTCATGTCCTTCTTGAAGATCGGCGACCGCGCGGCGGGCGCCATCAAGTCGGGCGGCACGACGCGGCGCGCCGCGAAAATGGTCGTGGTCGACGTCGATCACCCCGACATCGAGGCCTACATCGACTGGAAGGTGAAGGAGGAAGAGAAGGTCGCCGCGCTCGTCGCCGGTTCGAAGATCGTCAAGAAGGCGCTGAAGGCTATTCTGCGCGCCTGCGTGAATTGCGAAGGCCCGGGCGACGATTGCTTCAACCCCGAGATCAACCCGGCGCTGAAGAAAGAGATCAAGCTCGCCCGCAAGGCGTCGGTCCCGGACGGCATGATCAGGAAGATCATCCAATTCGCGCGCCAGGGCTATAAGGACATCGACGAGGTCATCTCCTTCGACACGTTCACGACCGATTGGGATTCGGAGGCCTATCTCACCGTCTCCGGCCAGAACTCCAACAATTCGGTGCGCGTCACCGA
>JASHVQ010000191.1 GCA_030044485.1 Methylovirgula sp.
CCGGTAGAACTGCGCCGTGCCATGGCTTGCCTCGCCGAGCAGAACCACCTTTGCATCCGCAAAACGCTCGAAGAACGCGCCGAACCTCTCGGCCTCGTCGGGCGACGGGAGAGGTTCGCAATAGGCGCCGAGGATCGCGGCCGCTGCATCGGCGTCTTCGACACGAAGTCTCTCTGAAACGACGGTCGCCATGTCCTATCTCACTGAAGATGATGCTTGCAGATGGCGCGTACGCTTGTCGCCTGCGGGCCCTTGTCGCCGACCTCCTCGATGAAACGAACCTCGGCGCCGACCTTCAGGCGATCGAAGGCGGCGTCGAGAACGCTGTTGCGATGAAAATAAACTTCGCGGCCGTCCGGCGTCTCGATAAATCCATAATCCTGATCGGCGACGAATTTCGAAACCCGTCCGTGGTCTTCAGGCTCGTGCGGCTTGACGTCGCCGCGCATCTCGCGAACCGCGTCTTCGATCTGGCGCTGCGCCGCGGCGAAGGCATCCTTGATCGCCACGCTGACATATTCGTGCTGCGCCACGTCCGCATGCGTCTTGTTGACGATGATGTCTTTGTGATCCGGCAAGGCGATGCGGATGTCGACCTTGAATGGCACGCCATGGCGGTGATGGCCGTTCTGGCCGATGACCGTGACGTGACAGCTCGTGATGCGCTTGAAGAACCTCTCCAGGCGGCGCGCTTCTTTCTCGATCTCGGCCTTCATGGCCTCGGAAGGTTCGATGTTCTTGAAGGCGATTTCGAGGGGGACTTGCATGGAGACTTGCTTTCCAGGAGGGAGCCGGACCGCCTAGTGCGCCCCGGCGCGCGCCGGAGAGGCTTCGCCGCCCGAACCGGCCAAGAGCGCCGCAACTTCCTCGTCGGAAGTCTGGCCGAAGTCTTGATAATAAGCGCCGACGGCCCCGAAGGACTCATAATCCTCAAGACAGATGATCTCGTCGGCTTCCTTGGCCAGCGCTTCCAGCGTGCTGGTCGGCGCGACCGGAACCGCCAAGATCAGCCGATTCGGCTCCTGCTTGCGGACGGCGCGCAAGGCGGCGCGGGTCGTGGCGCCGGTTGCGATTCCATCGTCGACGACGATAACGACGCGCCCCTTCAGATCGGGGTGGGAACGATTGCCGACATAACGGGCGCGGCGACGTTTGATCTCCTCAAGCTCGTGATCGCGGATCGCAGCGAATTCCGCCTCGGAGACGCGCGCCAGTCTGATGACGTCCTCGTTGCGGACGACGAGCGGCGCCGAGCCGTCGACGACGGCGCCCATGGCCAGTTCGGAATGGAAAGGAACGCCGATCTTGCGCACCAGCAACAAGTCGAGCGGCGCATTGAGGGCGCGCGCGATCTCCGCGCCAACCGGCACGCCGCCGCGCGGCAAAGCCAGCACGATTGGATGTTCATCCTTGTAGCGGCTCAGCACGCCGGCCAGCTGTTTTCCGGCATCGACTCGGTTGCGAAACGGCATGCACGCCTCCTAACCGCGGCCCGGAGCCGTTTTGGCGGCCGTCGGGCCGAGATGCAGCGAAAACCAATCGATCGCATATTTGCTCACCATCTCCATAGCCCCAGGTTCGGGAAAAAGATGGGTTGCATGCGGCACGACCCACAAGGCCTTGGGCCCGCCAAGGCTCGCCAAGGCCTGCTCATTGAGAACGAGGACGAGATTGTCGTCGCCGCCGACGATCAGCAAGGTCGGCACGCGCAAGCGCGACAGTTTCGATCCGGCGAGATCCGGACGCCCGCCGCGCGAAACGACAGCGTCTATTCTTTCGCCAAGCTCGGCCGCTGCGACAAGCGCAGCGGCGGCGCCGGTGCTGGCACCGAAAAGGCCAAGCGGCAGTGACGAAAGGCTCGGATCGGCGTCAATCCATCGGATCGCATCCTTTAGCCGGTCGGCGAGCAGGCGGATGTCGAAGACCTTGGCGCGATCGCCCTCCTCCTCGGGCCGAAGCAGATCGAACAGAAGCGTTGCAAATCCGGCGGCGTTCAGCGCCTCGGATACGGCAATATTGCGCGGACTAAAACGACTCGATCCGCTGCCGTGGACGAAGACGATCAGAGCGCGTGCTTGCGCCGGCCGGATCAAGCTTCCGCCCAGCTTAAGCGGCGGAATCTCGATCTCCTCCATCCTGGGTGGATTTGCACTGCGCTGCATCAAAATCTCCCATGACTTGGCTCATGAAGCATGGGTTCACTTGGCGCGGCTTTGATATCGGTCAATCCCGCGCCGGCCATGCGCAACGAGCTATAGGGAAGAGGCGGGCGATGCCGCTTCGCGCCGCTTTCCGGCATCGCGCTCGATCGCCGCAAGCGCCGCAAAGAGCGCATCGTCCTCGGGCATGCTGGCATTCGGGGTCGTGAGCAACGTCTCGCCATAGAAGATGGAATTGGCGCCGGCCACCATGCAGAGGATTTGCGCCTCGCGGCTAAGGCTCGAGCGGCCGGCCGACAGCCTCACGCGCGCCGCCGGCAGGACGATGCGGGTCGTAGCGATCATCCGCACGAAGTCGATTGGATCGATCTTTTGCCGATCGCCGAGCGGCGTGCCGGGTACGGCGACCAGCGCGTTGATCGGCACGCTTTCGGGATGCGGATCGAAGCCGGCGAGGACGGCAAGCATGGCGGCGCGGTCGCGCACGCTCTCGCCCATGCCGATAATGCCGCCGCAGCACATTTCGACGCCGGCTTCGCGCACCGCCTTCAAGGTTTCGAGCCGATCTTCGTAGGTGCGCGTCGAGATGATCTTTTTGTAGAACTCCGGCCCGGTGTCGAGGTTGTGGTTATAGGCGGTAAGGCCCGCCTCCTTCAGCCTCTGCGCCTGGCTCTGCGTCAACATGCCGAGCGTGACGCAGGCTTCCATGCCGAGCGCGCGCACGCCGCGGACCATGTCGATGAGCGCGTCGAACTCGGGACCGTCGCGCACCTGCCGCCAAGCGGCGCCCATGCAGAAACGATCGGCGCCCGCGTCGCGCGCCCGCGCCGCGAGCGCCAGAACCTCGTGCGTCGGCATGAGCGGCGATTTCTCGAGGCCCGCTTCGTAATGCGCCGATTGCGGGCAATAGGCGCAATCTTCCGGGCAGCCGCCGGTCTTGACGGAAAGCAGGCTGGCCTTCTGCACGTAATTGGGCGGCTGATGCAGCCGATGCAGACGATTGGCCTCGCCGATCAGCTCGAGCAACGGCCGGTCGTGAACGCCGACGATGTCGTCGACATTCCAATCGTGGCGGATGTCCTGCGAGGCTCTCGACATTTCAACCGCCTCTCAATCTCAACCGCTGGATGCGCAGGGCACGGCGAGCCTCGCCGCGCCGCATGCCGGCATCAGGCTAGAAGACGTAAGGATAGATGTAACGCTGGATGATGTCTTCGACGAGGAAGATCAGGAGAAGCAAGATCACCGGCGAGATGTCGATTCCGCCAAGATTTGGCAGAACCTGACGGATTGGGCGCAGGAAAGGCTCGGTGATGGCGTTCAAGGCGTTCCAGATCGAACGCACCAGGTCGTTGTAAATATTGATGACGTGGAACGCGATCAGCCAAGAAAGGATCGCCACGATGATGATGATATAGGTGTAGATGTTGAGGACGATCAGCAGGACATCGAGGAAGGCGCGCATAAATGCTCCTCAATAGAGCCTCGAGAGATGGCTTCGTTTAGCCGGACGCGGCTTCACCGGCAAGACGGCGATTTCGCCGCCCGCCGCCGCGGTTGCATTGACAGCGTCGTTCGGCCGGACGTAAAGAGCCGCGGACCGGGGCTGTAGCTCAGATGGGAGAGCGCTGCAATCGCACTGCAGAGGTCAGGGGTTCGAATCCCCTCAGCTCCACCAATCGCTCACGCCATCCGAACCTTCGGTCCGACGTAACAAAGGGCGGACAGGCAGTGAACGGTCTCCCCGACGCGGTGACGGAAGAGCTTAAAGGCGGCCCCGCCCCACGCTGACATAGGTGAAGCCCTGGCGGCGCACCTCCTCGGAATCATAGATATTGCGCAGATCGACGAGGACAGGCGCTTCGAGGAGTGTCTTGACGCGCTCGAGATCGAGGGCGCGGAACGCATCCCATTCGGTGATGATGACGAGCGCGGAGGCGCCCTTGCAGCAGGCATAAGGATCGCCGCAATAGGTGAGGCCTTCGATATAGAGCCGCGCCTGGTCCATGCCCTCCGGATCGAAAGCGGTGACACGCGCACCTGCGTCCTGCAGCGCGGTGATGATCGAAATGGAAGGGGAATC
>JASHVQ010000192.1 GCA_030044485.1 Methylovirgula sp.
CCCGATGAACGAGAGCGCGTCCGAAGATTCAAATCCGGCTTTGCAGGAGCGGCCGTCGCGCCGCTCTTGGCTCGCCTTCCTGCCGCTGATCCTGTTTGCGGCTCTGGCGCTGCTCTTTTTCCTGCGGCTCTTCGCCGGCGATATTTCGCGCCTGCCTTCGGCGCTCATCGGCAAGCAGGTTCCGAATTTCACGCTGCCGGCGGTCGCGGGCCTCGCCGAACGGCCCGGCCTCACCGACCAGGACATGCGGCAGGGCGGAGTGACCGTGCTCAACGTCTTCGCCTCCTGGTGCGCGCCCTGCCATCAAGAGCATCCACTGCTGTTCGCGCTCGCCGAAGACGATCATCTCGCCGAGGAAGGCGTGCGCCTCTACGGCATCGCCTACAAGGATGCCTCGGAAAACATCCGCCGCTTCCTCGGCCAGAACGGCGACCCCTATGCGCGCATCGGCCTGGACGAGAGCGGGCGCACGGCGATCGACTTCGGGGTTTACGGCGTGCCCGAGACCTTCATCGTCAAGGGGGACGGGACGATCGCCTTCAAATATGTCGGGCCGATCACCGAAGACGCGCTGCGCGACGTGATCCTCCCGCAGATCGAAAAGGCGCGCCATTAGCGCCCGCGGGCTTCGGGCAATGCGCATCCGAAGCCGAGCCCGGCCGCCGACAGGCCAATCATCGGTGCAAGGCGCGCCGCGCCTCGGCGGCGAGATCGACAAGCACCTGCCGCAGCTCGGCGGCCGTCGCGACGCGATGCGGGAAGCTGACGCGGACGAGCGATTCATCATTGCCAAGATCGACGCCTTCGGGATCGAGGCCGACGGCGCGCCACGGGCCGGCGGCGGGGCTGCGATCCAGAGCGGCGGGCGCGCCGAAGGCTTGCGCGAGCAAGCCGGGAACGCCGGGATGGTCGGCTTCGATATGAGCGATCGCAGCGGTCTCGAGCGCGACGATCTCCTCGGCGCCGTCGAGCTCGGTGCCAATGTCCTCGGCACCGAGCGATGCGGCGCGCGCGAACCCGCCGTTCAGATGCACGTTCTCGATCCCGACCAGGAAGAAGGAGAAATCCGGGAAATCCGCGTAAAGCTCGGACTTTGGATGCCGGGCGAGAAAGCGCGCCCGCAAAGCGCCGCGCGTCTCTGAATCATCGACACGCTTGGCGCGCCCGAGGATCGTCAGTCGCGGATGCGCCAAGGGATCGCCTTGTCCTGGCACGTAGAACAGCAGTGAGAGGCGCGGATCGGCGGCGAGATGACGCCGATGCGCGGCAAGCTCCGAGAGCAGCAGAATGGGCCGTCCGTCGGGCGCTGTGGCGACGTTGACGAGCGTCGCGAAGGGCTGGCCCTTGTCGGGTATAAGCGTCGCAAGCGTCGCCCAGCGCGTCGCGCGCAGCAAGAGCTTGGCTTCCGCTACGGGATCGAATTGGGGGGCCGAGGCCCGAGGATCTGCTGCGCCAAATTGAGTCACGTACCTAACCTGTTCGCTGAAGGGAGCCTTTTTCCGCTTGGAGAGGCGAATTTGCCCTAAAAGGGTGGATTCTCCCATAGTTATAATGGTATACGCTGGAAAGAGGCAGGGCTCGGTCACATTTCGGCCCTCAAGCTCTAACAGTTTTTGCTCGCTCCACTCGTGCGTCGCCCCCCACTTGAACGTACGAGCGCAGTCAATGTGCCGACGATCGCACGCTGCGAGCGCCCCGAGAAGCCGCTTAAGCAGAAGCAGGCCACCAGGTTAGGAGTCTTGATGCCGACGATTGCCCTGGTCGATGACGACCGCAACATCCTCACCTCCGTTTCCATAGCGCTCGAAGGCGAGGGCTATCGGGTTCAGACCTATACAGACGGATCGACCGCCCTCGACGGACTGAAAACCAATCCACCCGATCTCGCCATTTTCGATATCAAAATGCCGCGCATGGACGGAATGGAGCTGCTGCGCAGGCTCAGACAGAAGTCCGATCTGCCGGTGATCTTCCTGACTTCGAAGGACGAAGAGATCGACGAATTGTTCGGCCTCAAAATGGGTGCCGACGATTTCATACGCAAACCCTTTTCGCAGCGGCTTTTGGTCGAACGCGTGCGCGCCATCCTGCGCCGCGCCAATCCCAAGGAAGCGGCGGCGCAAAAGGAATCGGAAGCCAAGATCCTCGAGCGCGGCCAACTCAAAATGGATCCGGAACGTCACACCTGCACGTGGAAGAACGAGGCGGTGACCCTGACCGTCACCGAGTTCCTCATTCTTCAGGCGCTCGCCACGCGCCCCGGCGTCGTGAAAAGCCGCAACGCCCTCATGGATGCAGCCTACGACGACCAGGTCTACGTGGACGACCGCACCATCGACAGCCACATCAAGCGGCTGCGCAAGAAATTCAAAGCCGTCGATGAGGAATTCGAAATGATCGAAACCCTCTATGGCGTTGGCTATCGCTTCAAGGAATAGGTTGCGGCCTCTCTTGCCGAGAAAGCTCGGCAGAGTAAGCTAAGGGGCTTTCACGCGTTCCTCGCAAGGCATGGCAACGAGAGGCTGAATGAGCGTCGAAGCGCGCGACACGCAGTTTGAACATGCCGTCGGTATGCGCCGTATCCGTGGCATCGGCCGCAGGTTCCTCTCCCGCATTCTGCTGTCCGCAAGGACGGTGCAACGCGCCGTAACCGCGCGCTTTTCCTCCTCGCTCACGCGCCGCATCGTCGTGCTCAACCTCGGCGGCCTCGTCGCGCTGCTCGTCGGCTTCCTCTATCTCAATCAGTTCCGAGAAGGCTTGATCGACGCCCGCGTGCAGAGCCTGCAGACCCAAGGCGAGATCATCGCCGCGGCGATCGCCGCCTCGGCGACGATCGATACCGATCAGATCACCGTCGATCCGGAGAAGCTTCTCCAGCTTGCGCCAAGCGAGAACTATGGACCGGGCGACGAAAGCCGGCCCTCGCTCGAGTTCTCGATCAACCCGGAGCGGATCGGACCGGTGCTGCGGCGTCTCGTTTCGCCGACGCGCACCCGGGCCCGCATCTACGACCGCGACGGCTATCTTCTGCTCGACTCGCGCTCGCTGATCGATCGCGCCGACATTCTGCATCATGACGTGCCGGCGCAAAGCGAGGATCCGCCCTCGCTGATCGAGCGTACCTGGAACGCGGTGCGAGGCTTCGGCCACACCGATCTGCCGCTCTACGAAGACATCGGCACCGCCAACGGGCGCGCCTACCCGGAAGTCGGAAGGGCGTTAGGCGGCGAGGCGCAATCCATCGTGCGCGTCAACGCCAAGGGCGAGACCATCGTCTCGGTGGCCGTGCCGATCCAGGTGATGCGCAACGTGCGCGGCGCTCTGCTGCTTTCGACGCAGGGCGGCGACATCGACGCCATCATCGCCTCCGAACGTTGGGCGATCATCCGCATCTTCCTGGTTTCGGCCGGCATCATGCTTCTCCTGTCTTTCTTCCTCGCCGGGACGATCGCCGAACCCATGCACCGTCTGGCGGAGGCGGCCGAGCGCGTCAGGCGCGGCATCAAATCGCGCCAGGAAATTCCGGATTTCACCTATCGCGCCGACGAGATCGGGCATCTCTCGAGCGCGCTGCGCGACATGACGCGCGCGCTCTACAATCGTATCGAGGCAATCGAAAGCTTCGCCGCCGACGTGGCGCATGAATTGAAGAATCCGCTGAGCTCGCTGCGCAGCGCTGTCGAAACTCTGCCCATCGCCCGTTCCGAAGACTCGCAGCAGCGGCTGCTCGCCATTGTCAAACACGACGTGCGCAGGCTCGACCGGCTGATCAGCGACATTTCCGACGCCTCGCGGCTCGACGCCGAACTGGCGCGCGCCGACATAGCGCCGATAGATCTCGCCCGCATTCTCGGCACCGTCGTGTCGATGGCCAATCAAGTCGAGCAGGACAGCATCCGTGTCACGTTCGATGTCGCCCCCAACTGGTTCAACGAAGAGGGCCGCAGGAAGGGATTCAAAATTCTCGGCCACGACTCGCGCCTCGGCCAAGTCTTCAACAATCTCATCGACAACGCCAAGTCCTTCTCCAAGCCGGGCGGCAGCGTGCGCGTCGCGCTGCGCCCCGCCAAAGGCGGATTCGAAAGCGGAGCGCCGAGCGACGGCTTCGAGGTGGTGGTCGACGACGACGGACCTGGCATCCCGGCCGACGCTTTCGAGCGCATCTTCGAGCGTTTTTATACCGACCGGCCGTGTCAGGGCTTCGGCCAGAATTCCGGCCTCGGTCTCTCGATCTCGCGGCAGATCATCGAGGCGCATGGCGGGCGCATCCGCGCCATGAACCGGCTGGCTTCTGGCGGCGAGGGGCCGGCCAGCGTGCTCGGGGCGCGCTTCATCGTCTGGCTGCGGGCGGCAAAGTGAGCGCCGCAATCGAAGATCCGGACGAACCCCTATCGATCCATGCCAGCGCCGTCGTCGTCGGCGAAGCGGGGATCATCATTCGCGGCCCCTCGGGCGCCGGCAAAAGCAGTTTGGCGCTCGGCCTGATCGGCGTTGCCGAACGCGCCGGTCATTTCGCGCGCCTTGTCGGGGACGACAGGATCGAACTTCGCCGGCGCGGCGGCCGCCTCATTGCCCGCGGCCATCCGCGCATTTCGGGAATGGCCGAGCGGCGCGGCCAAGGCCTCGTCCGGATGGATTTCGAGCCCGCCGCCGTCGCCCGCCTAATCGTCGAGCTTTTGGGCCGCGAAGAAGCCAGCCGCTATCCTGAAGCGACGCGGGTGACGTTCTGCGGGATCAAATTGCCGGTTCTGCCCCTGCTCAAGGACGCTGCCACGCAGGATTCCGCCGCCGCCATCCTGGCCCGCCTCGACCAGCCTGAGACAATCTGACGCACCCCGGCCTCATTCCGCTTGCGAATTTCACCGCAACGCACAATATGGCGCCCCTTTGGCCATGAGCCCGATGGACCTCCGGTTTTGCGCCCGCAAGCGGATTTTTACGCGGATATGGTGGAAATCAGCCCCGGAGCCTGTCGGGCGGAGCCGATGCATGCGTGTTGACCGGCGTCGACACCGGCAATGCGCGGAGTGCCGAATGAAGCGGTGCCTTCGATGATTGGAATGGTCCTCGTGACCCACGGCGATCTGGCGAAGGAGTTCCGCTCTGCGCTCGAGCACGTCGTCGGACCGCAGAAGCAAATCGCCACGGTATCGGTCGGCCCCGAGGACGACATGGAGCAGCGCCGCAAGGAAATCCT
>JASHVQ010000193.1 GCA_030044485.1 Methylovirgula sp.
GGGTCTCTTTCAGAGCATAGATGCGAGCGGCCGGCTGCTCGTCGAAAGCGAGGCCGGGGTCATCGCCGTCGACGCGGGCGACGTCATATTGGGTCATTGATGAGTGCCGCATATGACTGACGCCGACGAATTGGTCTTCGTGCCGCTTGGCGGGCTGGGCGAAATCGGCATGAATCTCGCGCTCTACGGCTTTGGCCCGCGGCGACGGCGCAAATGGCTGATGGTCGACTGCGGCCTCACGTTCGCCGAACCGGAGCGGGCCGGCATCGAGATCATCATGCCCGACCCGCAATTTGCCGAGAAGATCAAGCGCGATCTCGTCGGGCTCGTCATCACCCACGGGCATGAGGATCATATCGGCGCGCTCGCCGATCTTTGGCCGAAACTCGAATGTCCGGTCTATGCGACGCCCTTTGCCGCCGGATTGTTCGCGACGCGCACGGGGACCGAGGCCATTGCCTCCGAGCTCAGGATCAACCCCGTGGCGCAGGGATCGCGCTTGGCGCTCGATCCTTTCGATGTCGAGTTTATCCCCGTCGCCCATTCAATCCCCGAGAGCTGCGCGCTGGCGATCCGCACGCCCTGCGGCACGGTGCTGCACAGCGGCGATTGGAAAATCGACCCTGATCCAGGCCTCGGAAAACCCACGGATGCCAAAAGGCTGGTCGAAATCGGCAACGAGGGCGTGCTGGCCCTTGTCTGCGACTCGACCAACGTCTTGCGCGAGGGAACGAGTCCGTCGGAGGCAGAGGTGGCGCGCACGCTGCGCGACATTATCGTCAAGGCGCGAGGACGCGTCGTCGTCACGACCTTTGCGTCCAACGTGGCGCGCATGCGCGCCGTGGCCGAGGCGGCACACGCAGCGCGGCGCAAGATAATCTTGGTCGGGCGGGCTATGGAGCGTGTCGTGGCGGTTGCGCGCGATTGCGGCTATCTCGACGGAATCGAAGAATTCCTGTCGCTCGATTCCTATTCGGATCTCGATCGCGACGAAGTCGTGTTGCTGGCAACCGGAAGCCAAGGCGAGCGGCGGGCGGCGATGGCACGCATCTCCGAGGAAGATCATCCGATCGTGCGGCTCGCTGCCGGCGACACCGTGATCTTTTCATCGCGAACCATCCCCGGCAATGAACGCGAGGTGCAGCGCATCGTCAACAACCTCGTCAAGCAGGGCGCCGAGGTCGTCACCGACCGTACGGCGCTGGTCCATGCTTCCGGCCATCCGCGCCGCGGCGAGGTGGCGAAGTTCTACGAATGGCTGCGCCCCAAAATCGCCGTTCCGGCGCATGGCGAGGAACTGCATCTCGAAGAACATGCGCGGCTCGCAGCCGCGTGCGGCGTCGCGCATGTCGTAAAGGCGCGCGATGGCGATGTCGTCCTTCTCGCGCCGGGCACGCCGTCGATCATCGATCAAGTGCCGCACGGCCGCCTGTGCAGGGACGGAAATGCGCTCGTCGCTCTCGACGACGAGGCCATTCAAAGCCGGCAGAGACTGGCCTTCGCCGGAATCGTGACGATCGCGCTGGCTGTCGACGGCAAAGGCGCAATGGCCGGCGTCCCGGATGTCGTACTGGCGGGACTGCCGGCCAAAACGCGCGCCGGGCTCATGCTCGACGAAATCGTCGACGCGGCGCTCTTCGAAACCTTCGATGCCTTGCCGCGTCCGCAGCGGCGCGACGCCGACCTCGTCTCAGGCTCGATCGAGAAAGCGGTGCGCGCCGCCGTGGCGGCCGCTTGGGGCAAGAAACCCACCGTTCACGTTCTCGTCGTCGAAGTATAAGTCACATCACGTCGGCATGTTTCTTGGCGCTGTGCACATGTTCCGGCAGCGCGATGATGCGCGCTCCCCTTTGCAGGGTGAAGAACTGCCAGAGCCAGTTCAGCGCGACGATCACCCGGTTGCGGATGCCGATGAGAAAGTAAATGTGCGCGATGCTCCAGAAGAGCCAGCCGACGAAGCCGGTCAGCGTCAGATGATCGAGATTGAGTCTGACCAGCGCGGCATGCCGGCCGATCGTCGCGAGGTCGCCTTGATGGTGATAGACGAACGGGCCCGGGCGCGGCGCGCCGTTGATTTCGCCGGCGATGAGTTTGCCGACATAGGCGCCCATCTGCTTGGCGGCGGGCGCAATACCCGGGACCGGCTCGCCGTCATTGTAGAAGACGGCAGCCGTATCTCCGATCGCAAAAATCTCCGGATGGCCCGGGACCGACAGATCCGGCTTGACCGAGACACGGCCTGCCTTGTCGTGCTCGGCGCCGATCCATTCGGCCGCCGGCGAGGCCTTGACGCCCGCGGCCCAAATGACCGTGCCGGCCTCAATTCGCTGGCCGCCGACGATGATGCCCTTGGCGTCGACATCGGTCACCGGCGACGAAGTCCAAACCTCGACGCCCATTTTCTCGAGCGTGCGCTTTGCATATTCGGACAAATTCTCGGGGAACGACGGCAGGATCCGCGGCCCGGCCTCGATGAGAATGATACGCGCCGAACGCGGATCGATGGTGCAGAATTCCTTCGGCAAGGTCTGCAAGGCGACTTCGGCAATCGCCCCGGACATTTCGACGCCGGTCGGACCGCCGCCGATGATGACGAATGTCAGAAGGGCGCGCTGCTTGGCTGTGTCGAACGTAAGTTCGGCGTGTTCGAAGGCGATCAACATGCGCCCGCGAATCTCGGTCGCGTCTTCGATGTCTTTGAGACCCGGCGCATAGGGCGCCCAATCATCATGGCCGAAATAATAATGCGTCGAGCCCGTCGCGAGCACGAGATAGTCGTAGGGAAGCGTGACGGAATCCGTATGGACCAGACGCTGCCGCGTATCGATGCCCGTGACTTCCGCCATGAGGATGCGCATGTTGCGCTGGCCGCGCAGGATGTTGCGGATCGGCCAGGCTATGTCGGCGGGCGAAATCACCGCGGTTGCGACCTGATAGAGCAGGGGTTGGAAGCAATGATGATTCTGCCGGTCGAGGAGCGTGACTTCGGCGGGCAGGCCCTTCAACTCGCGCGCAACCGCCAGGCCGCCGAAGCCGCCACCGACGATGACAATGCGTTTGCCGCCAGGATAGTGCTCCAAGGTGGGTTCCTTATATCAGACGGTTAGATGCTCTTTGACGGCACGGCGACGGGCCGATACTGCAGTGCACAACAGGACATAAGATCGGACAGGCTAATTTCAATAAAAGGCGGCGCGGCGATCC
>JASHVQ010000194.1 GCA_030044485.1 Methylovirgula sp.
CGATATGACCGGGACCCCCGAACATGCGGCGCGCGACCGCGCCCTTCTGCCCGCCCGGCTCGTCGCCGGCTATGAAGCTTTTCTAACAGGACGTTTCAGCGCCGAGCAGGATCGCTACCGGCAGCTCGCCAAACGCGGCCAGAGCCCGAAAATTCTCTTGATCGGGTGCTGCGACTCGCGCGTTTCGCCGGAAGTGATCTTCGATGCGCATCCGGGCGAAATCTTCGTCGTGCGCAACATCGCCAATCTCGTGCCGCCCTATCAGCCGGACGCCGAATATCACGGCACGTCGGCGGCGCTCGAATATGCGGTCGCAATCCTCAAGGTCGAACATATCGTCGTCATGGGGCATGCAAGCTGCGGCGGGGTGCGCGCCTATGTCGACCAATTCGCCGATCCCTCGCGCACCGCGACCGCGCCCGGCGACTTCATCGGCAAATGGATCACGCTGATCGCGCCTGCCGCCGCCAAGCTCGGACCGCGCGCCGAGCCCGCCGAGATCTACGCCGAGCGGCTGGCGCAGGCCGCGATCATCGAGACGCTCGGCAATCTGCGCAGCTTCCCCTATGTAGGCGACGCCGAGAAAGCGGGAAGGCTCGCGCTGCACGGCGCCTATTTCGGCGTCGCCGACGGGCGCCTCTACGGACTCGACGCGGCAAGCGGCACGTTCCATCACGTTGCCGCCAAGGCGCATGCCGCAGCACTCGCCAAGCCGAGGTTCTAGAGAAAAGCCTCGGCTGCGTTTGCGGCCTATGCGCGCGCGATGGCGTGGAAGAACGTGCCGCTGACGCGCCCGCGCCGTCCGCCGGCCGGGCCGAGCTCACGATCCTCCGCGTCGGAGAGAGCCGCGAATGGCGCATCCTCGCCCGCGCCAATCAGCGTCGCATAGTGGAACTCGTGACCGCGCAGGACGTCTCCCGCCTGCCCGAGCGCGCCTTGCCCCAAGAGCTTCGCCTGCCGATAGCCGAGCTGCATCTTGCGTTTGGCGAAGCTCGTCGCATGGGAGAGCAGGCCGGTCATGGGGTGCGTCACGCCGTCCGCGTCTTCGAGCGCGCGGCCGAGCACCATGTAGCCGCCGCATTCGCCATGCACGGGCCGCGTCTCGGCGAAGCGCGCAAGCCCGGCGTGAAACCGTCGCGCGCCCGCCAGTCGGCCTGCATGCAGCTCGGGATAACCGCCCGGCAGCCAGCAGGCGTCGCAATCTTCGGGCGGCGGCTCGTCGGCCAAGGGCGAGAAATGCACGATTTCGGCGCTGGCGCGCCGCCAGCCTTCAAGCACATGCGGATAGACGAAGCTGAACGCCGCATCGACGGCCAGCGCGATCCTTTGTCCGGGCGGCGCAAGCGCATGTCGTTCGCTTGGGCGGAGCGCCGGCAAGGGCAAGGCCGCGGAAAGAATGGACTCGATGTCGAAATGCCGCTCGGCCAAATCGGCGAGCGCGCCGAGACGCGCGTCGAGGTCGGCGTGTTCGAAGGCTTGCATGAGGCCGAGATGGCGCTCGGGCAGCACGATCTTTTCGTCGCGCGGCAGGGCGCCGAAAATGGACAAGCCGCAGGCCTGTATGGCCGCCGCGATCATCGCTCCATGCCTTTCGCCGGCGACGCGGTTGAGGATCACGCCGGGGACGCGCACCAACGGATCGTGCGTGGCAAAGCCGCGCGCCACCGCCGCCGCGGACTGGGCCTGGGCGAAGACGTCGAGCACGAGGAATACCGGAAGGGAAAAGCGCGCCGCGAGATCCGCCACGGCGCCGCTGCGCCGGGAAATCGGCACGCCGTCGAAAAGGCCCATCGCTCCTTCGATCACCAAGAATTCGGCTGCCTCGCCGGCACGCGCCACGAGCGCATCGAGGAAGGCCGGCGGCATGGCCCACGAATCGAGATTGGCGCTGAGCGAACCGGTTGCAGCCGCATGAAACGTCGGATCGATATAATCGGGCCCCGACTTCGCGGCGCGGACCTTAACGCCGCGTCTTTTGAGGGCGGCGAGCAAGGCAAGCGTCACTGTGGTCTTGCCGGCGCCCGATTGCGGAGCGGAGATGATGAGACCGCGAGCCTGCATGGGTTGCGTCCGTAGCGGCCCAAAGGAACGGCGACCAAGTCATGAACTTGGTCGCCGCGCAAGCTCCGCAAGATTGTCGCCTCAGTCGAGGCGTTCGAAGGGCGAACCCCAGAAGCGCCGCGCGTCGGTCGGTCCTTTCGCCTGCGGCGCCCATTCGGCAAAAGCCTGCGGCGCCGGCGTAAAGCCGTCCGTCTGCGCCTCACTTTCCCAATTGCCCTCGGCTTCGCCGCCGACCTCGGCGATTCGCACAAGCCCGGTGCCGCGCATGCCGATGGCAAAGGCCGCGCCGCGCGCCAGAT
Organism: Methylovirgula sp.; assembly: GCA_030044485.1. Taxonomy (GTDB): domain Bacteria; phylum Pseudomonadota; class Alphaproteobacteria; order Rhizobiales; family Beijerinckiaceae; genus Methylovirgula. The sequence continues at coordinate 2,361 of JASHVQ010000194.1, forward strand.
CGAGGCTCACGCCGCGCACGAAGGGGCCGCGGTCGTTGATCCGCACGATCACCGTGCGCCCGTTGGCGGGATTGGTGACGGCGAGCCGCGTCCCGAACGGCAACGAGCGATGCGCCGCAGTAAAGCCGTTGGGATTGAAGTGTTCCCCGGATGCAGTCCGGTAGCCGGAACAATAATAGGAGGCCCTGATCAAGGAACCACCGAAAGCGCCATCGTCCTCATAAGGTCTGGCTTTTGAGCTGTTGGAGAAGAAGGCAACCAGCGGCACCGCGACCGCAGCAATTACGATTGGCTTCAACGTTCTGCCCTTTCTGTTGTTTCGGGAAGGGCAGGGTTTAAGTTTCGTATTGTGTGTTGAAGGAGGACCCTATGCGGCGATAATTAGATTTATCCGCATAGTCTAAGCCAAAACGTCGCAGCCAATTGTGGCTAAGCTGCCACAATTATTAAATTTCATTTAGAAGGTTGTTTTATAATCGACAGCGCGGCGCCAATTATACTTGCGGCGGACATCAAGTGAATGTGGGATACATTTTGACGCTGCTCGCAACCGAGTCGGCGACATGTTCTTTGGTGATGACGCCAGCCACGCTTTCCGGCCTTGGCACGCCGCTGCCGCGCGCCACGAGCGCCATGACCGCCTTTTTGTTCCAGATGCGCCGGATGACATCGAAGACGATGTCGTCTTCGCGCACGATGGTGAAGTCGCGACTCATGACCTCGCGCAGCGTGGCGCCGGGCCGTGCCCCTTCGCAGGCCTGCCGCAGCGCGGTGTTGATGCGCAGCACGCCGAGAATGCGGCGATCTTCGAAGATGGCGACATGCCGGATTCTGTTGGCGTGATCGGGCCGCGCGAGAAACGCCTCGAGGCGCATGTCGGCCGGTGCCAAAACGACATCCGTGTCCATGACTTCGCGGGCGCGACGCACCATGAACATGTTGGCATGCAGCGCGGTCGGTATGAAATGCCCGCGGCGGAAGAGCTTCATCGTATAAATGCTCTCGCGCGACAGGAGGCGGCGCACGCCGACCGCGAAGGCAACCGCCAGGATCATCGGCATGACGATCTCGTATTGGCGCGTCATCTCGAAGATCATGGTCACAGCGGTCATTACCGCTCCGGTGCTGCCGCCGACCATGGCGCCCATGCCGACCATGGCGAAGGATGGGACGTTGACGGCAAGCGGCAGGTGCAGCGCGTTGAAGAGCGCCGCGAAGGTCGCGCCGATGGTCGCCCCCATGAAAAGCGACGGCGAGAATATGCCGCCTGAGGCGCCCGAGCCGAGGCTGAACGAGGTCGCGAGCATTTTACAGAGGAAAAGCAGAGCCAGGACTCCGGCCACGGACAATTGGCCGAGCAGAATATCCTGCACCGTCGCATAGCCGACGCCTTGGACGTAATAATGCCCGAAGCGCGCAAAGAGAACGTAGATCAAGACGCCGACGGCGAGCATGCCGAGCATGTGCCGGCTGTAGGGCTCTTTGATCCTATCGAAAATATCCTCGGCCAAATGCAGGCCGCGCACAAAGCCTGCCGCCGCGACGCCGACGAGAACGCCGAGCAGAGCGTAAAGGCACAGCGTCATCGCCGCAGTGGCATCGACGCTCATCGGCGAAAGCGGCGGAACCGCGAAAGCCGGCTGCGGGCCGAAGAAGAGCCGCCCGATGAAGGTCGCCATGCCGGTGCTGATCGCCACCGGCAAAAAGGTGAGAACGCTCACTTCCGGCAACATCAGCTCGATGGCGAACATGACGCCGCCGATCGGCGTATTGAAGGTCGCCGCTATGCCGGCGCCGGCGCCGGCCGCGACCAGAAGAATGCGCTGGCTCGCCGGCATTTTGACGATTTGGCCGAGGGTCGAGCCGAGGCCCGAGCCGATCTGGATAATCGGGCCTTCGCGGCCGACCGCCGCGCCGCTGCCAATCGAGATCGCCGAGGCGAACGACTTCACGATCGCGACGACGGGCCGGATCATGCCGCCTTTGTAATAGATCGCGTCCATGACCTCGGGCACGCCATGGCCGCGCGCTTCGGGCGCAAAATTCTTGACGAGAAAGGTGACCGCAATGCTGCCCACGACCGGCACGAAAATGACCAACGGCCCCCAAGGACTGGCCGGGGTATGAATGTTGGCATCGTAGCGCACCACGAATTTGCCCAGGAACAAGGCGTTGTGAATGAGCCCGATGAGGTCGCGGAACAGAACCGCGCCGAAGCCGGTCACGATGCCGACGATCAGGGCCAGAGCCGAAAGACCGACCTGGCCGATGGGCTTGACATTCTCGTCCGAAGCGGGAGACGCGGAATCTGCGGGAGCTTTGCTTTGCATGGCGGGCTGCGGATCGGAATTTGCCTCACGTGCCATCGGTCGTCTCATGACCCACGGGAATTGGCAGCCGCAGCGGATGGCGCGACGAGGCGTTTGCGGCCGAGACGCGCGCCATCCCAGGAAGGGCCGGATTATACTTTAGAAATAGCATGATTTGAATTAACACGTATGGCACGGCATTGCTCAGGTCGAGTGGCGCGATCCATGGGTGAAAACATATTTGGCGTTCCGCCTCTGCCGGAAGAAAGAGCACATCGGAGCGGTGAAGTCGCCGATTCGAAAAAAGATCCCAGTCCGGACTATGCGCGGCTTCTGCGCGAACTCGACGATTTGACGGTCATCAAGAACGGCCAGGTCGCCGAGTGTCTATACCATCTCAATCGGATCAACGCGTCTGGCTGGTGGCAGCTGGGGAAACGTTTGGAGCGGCTGTTTCTTAAACCGACGCGTGCTGTGGCAAGACTTTTCTCAAGAGCCGTTTCGCCTCCTGCCGGCGCGCCGTGTTTGGCTTGCGATCCTCCCTACGAAGAATGGATCAAAACCTACGACACCTTGTCCGACGGCGATCGCCGCGAAATAAAGAGTCACATCGAGGCGCTCGAATACAAGCCGCTGATCTCGGTCGTCATGCCGGCCTATGAAACGCCCGAGAAGACCCTCCGCGAGGCCATCGCCTCCGTGCGTGCGCAGCTCTACGAGAATTGGGAACTCTGCGCCGCGGACGATGCTTCGGCATCTCCGAAAGTCTCCGCGATCTTGAGAGAAGTGTCCAGGCTCGATCGGCGTATCAAATGGATGCGGCGCGAATCGAACGGCCACATAGCCGCGGCAAGCAATTCGGCACTCGCGCTCGCCTGCGGCGAATTCGTGGCGCTCATGGATCACGACGACCTTTTGGCCGAACGCGCTCTGTACGAGATCGTCGTCGAGCTGAACGCCCATCCGGACGCCGACATCATCTATTCGGACGAGGACAAGATTGACGACAACGGAGCGCGCCATTCGCCCTATTTCAAATCGGACTGGAACCCGGAACTATTCCTCGGTCACAATATGATTTCCCATCTTGGCGTGTATCGGCGTTCGCTCGTGAACCAAATCGAGGGGTTTCGGACCGGGTACGAAGGCAGCCAGGACTATGATCTCGCGTTGCGCGCGGTCAATGCGACGAGCGACGCAAGGATTCGACACATTCCGGCGATCCTTTGCCATCGGCGTGAGGGGGCGGAAAACGGTTCATGCTCGGAAACGCAATCAGGGCGCTGCGTCGCTTCGGCACGGCATGCGAAAAGAGACTATTTTCTTGCGCGCGGGGAGGCCGCGGAGGTTGAAGAAAATCCCTTTGCTCCCGCCTGGGACCGCATACGTCGCCCCGTTCCGACACCGGCGCCGCTCGTCTCGCTCATCGTTCCAACGCACAATCGCCACGATCTTCTCGCGACTTGCATCGACGGTCTGTTGCATCGAACCACATACAGTCGCATCGAGGTGATCATTGTCGATCATGATAGCGACGATCCCGAGACGATCGCTCTTTTGCGGCGCCTCGGCGCGGACGAGCGGGTTCGGGTTCTGCCTTATAGGGGCCGGTTCAATTATTCCGACATGAACAACATGGCCGTCGCGGAGGCGCGCGGCGAAGTCGTCGGTCTCATCAACAACGACATCGATGTCATCGAACCTGACTGGCTTGCGGAAATGGTTTCGCTCGCCGTGCTGCCTCAAAACGGCGCAATCGGCGCCAAGCTTCTTTATCCGAACGGCAAAGTCCAACATGGCGGCGTCACTTTAGGGGCGCCATGGGGACCTGAGCATACTCACATCAATGCCGGTCGAAGCGAGATGGGCTATTTCGGCAGGCTCGTCTTGACCGCCAATGTGTCGGCCGCGACCGCCGCATGCCTGGTTCTGCGCAAAGCGGTGTTTGACGAGGTCGGCGGACTGAACGCGGTGGATCTGCCTGTCGCCTACAACGACATGGATTTATGTCTCAAGCTTCGTGCCAGGGGCTATTCGAATGTCTGGACGCCGTTCGCGCTTCTTTATCATAACGAATCCGCGACACGCAGAAAAGACCGGGCTTCACGGAAGGTCGACGGTTTCATTGCAGAGCTCGAATACATGAGATCGAAGTGGGGCCGGGCTTTCGAACACGACCCGTATTTCAATATCAATCTCACGCTGAGAAATCCGTGTTTCGCGCTCGCTTGTCCGCCGCGACGCATCAAGCCTTGGCGCGCCGCGGCCCGCATCAGAGAGCTGCCGCCTTGAGAGGGCTTTCGGGCATCTCGCCCTTGCGCCGCCGCGACGAAAGCTGAGTGAAGGGCATTCCGGCGTGACACATGGCAGGATTGCATAATCCAAGGAACGTCGTGAAGGCCGAAACGCTGGTCGTCGGCGCCGGCGTCATCGGGCTTGCGATCGGCGCCGAAATGGGACGAAACGCGGGACGAGTTCTCGTTCTTGAGCGCGGCGCCTCGATAGGATGCGGAATTTCCTCGCGCGGCAGCAAGGTCGTTCACAGCGGAATCTATTACCCCACCGAGTCTCTGAAGCGTCGGTTCTGCGTCGAAGGCGCGCGCCTTCTCTATGCATATTGCGACGCGCGCGGCATCGCCTATCGCAAATGCGGCAAGCTCGTGGTCGCGACTTGCGACTCGGAGATCGGAAAGATCGAAGCGATCGGCGAGCGGGCGAGGAAAAACGGCGTTGCGAATGTCGAACTGATCGGTTCCGCCGCGGCGCGAGCGCTGGAACCGGCGCTTGCCGCCGCCGCCGCATTATATGTCCCGGAGACGGGCATCATCGACGCCCAAGCCTATCTGGCTTCGCTCGCGGCCGAAATCGAAAGCGCGGGCGGCGCGGTGCTGTGCGGTCATGAGGTCCTGGGCGGCCGCTGCGCCAAGGGCGCATTCGAACTCGACATAGGCACGCCCTCCGGTCTTTTGCTGGCCGCGGCCGAAAGACTTGTCATCGCCGCCGGTCCCTGGTCGCATCGCCTCGCCAGCCGCCTCGAAGGCTATGATGCCGCGAAGGTGCCGGCGCTCGTCTTGGCCAAGGGATCTTATTTTTCCTATGGCGGCCCTCCGGCATTCAGGCGATTGATCTATCCCGCGCCGGTCGACGGCGGTCTTGGCATCCATCTGACCCTCGATCTTAAGGGAAAGGCGCGCTTCGGTCCGGATGTCGAATGGCTGGCGACGAACGATCCCGAAAAGGTCGATTTCGAGGTTGATGCGGAGCGCGCCGCCGCCTTCTACGAGTCCATCCGGGGCTATTGGCCTGGTCTTCCGGCAGGGAGTCTGAAGCCGGATTATTCGGGCGTGCGGCCGAAGCTCGTGCACAGCGGCGAAAGCGACGCGGACTTCTTGATCCACGCCCCCGAAGAGCACGGAATCGACGGCCTCCTCGCGCTCTACGGAATCGAGAGTCCCGGTCTTACGTCCTCGCTTGCAATCGCCAAATGCGCCGCCGAGGCAATAAGAGCGGGCTAGTCATGGGAACGGGCTCGTCATGGGAAGGTGGCAAGGCCCCTTAAAGCGCCCCCAAAAGCGAAGCCTTATCGAAATGCGCGTGCACGTCGTCAAGCGTGCGCCGCGCATCGGCGCAGCCCGGATCCTCAATCAACCTGAGCAATGCGGCATATGTCGCGCATGTCCAATCCTTTATCGCCGGATTCAGAAGCAGATCGTCGTTCTCGGATCGATGATGCTGAAGACGGGTGGAAAGGAATCCATCGACCCTGGAAGGGCCGGCTTCCGACCAATTAGGCCAGAAAGAACGCATCTGCGCCGCTGCACTCGCCAAGGCACGGCGCCAGTCGCGCAGAAACGCTTCGAATCCGATAATGACGCGAGGGCAATCGCGGCTTTTTGCTTCGGCTTCGAGCACGTGGCAAAGCCAGAGCAGGCAGGCGCGGTCGAGCGACATGCCGGCGCGCCGAAATAGCGATTGCGCGACTTGGAGCGGGGAGCGAACGGGAATAATCACATGCTTGGACCATCCAACCTCGTCCAGGACGGAGAACCAAAAGGGGACAAGCCGGCATATGCGCGGATCCTTGACGACCGGGAGAGCCGCATTGGCGAACTCGCGGACGAGTAAATCCGCAGCGCGCGCCCGAAACCCGGCTGCCGCCGCTCCGCGATACCAGCCGGAATCGAAGGCGTGCCAATCGTCCCAGGAGGTGCCGGCCGAGGCGAGAATCTCGTCGTTGAGATTGGCAACCGTCTGCGATTCCCAATAGCCTCGTTCGTTGTCTTTCGGATGGGCCAGCATCAGAGTTGCGGGAGCGCAGCCGCCAAGCTTGATCAGCGTTCCGGCAAGCGCCGATGTTCCGCTGCGATGCATTCCAAGAACAAGCAGGGCCGTGACGCTCGCCCCACCATGGGCGACGGATTTGGTTGAAAGGACGGCCATAGTATAATTCCTTAATGCAATCTACGCCGAACAATGCTCTTTTTTAATATAAGGATTCCCTCGTGCATCAGCCTGACGTGTACCGACTTGCAAACTATCTGAGCCATAAAACGGGACGAAACACTGTTCTCGATCTCGGCTGCGAGAACAGCCCCAAACTCACTACCTCGATCAATCAACTTTCCAAGCGGATTTCCGCGCCCAATACGGTTGCCATATGCGCCGATGTCATTGCACAGGCCGCCGACCCAGACCCACTTTTGTCAGCTTGGCGAAGTCTTGTTGAAATGGGCGCCGTCCTCGTGACACGTACTCCAGATCGAGCGCGTATGCGGGGCGCGGAACATTTTGGGTCTTCACTGAATAAAACGCCGGTTCGCGAGTGGACGAGGGAAGAACTGGTTGCGTATCTTGAACTCAAAGGCCTAACGCCTTCATTCAACGGCTTCACCATCAATAATTCTCAAGATTGCCCGCCTCAAGCGATTTTGACGATCCACGATCAGAAACTGAACGATGCTAGACGGACTCCTCGCTTGGACAAGCGGCCACTCGCTATCCTCTCAACTTACAACGAGCAGGATATTATTCGCGAAGTCGTTCTAACCTGGCTCAAGAATGGATGCGATGTTTGGGTTCTCGACAACTGGTCGACGGATGCGACATTTGAAATTCTCGAGGGCATGAGAGTTTCGTATGGCGAACGTGTCTTTACCGAACGCTTTCCCGA
>JASHVQ010000195.1 GCA_030044485.1 Methylovirgula sp.
TATGCGGCGCATCTTGTCGCTGACCTCGCCGGCCAGGGCAACGCCTTCCCCGGCTTGCGTTGTCGAGCGGCTGACGAGTTCGGCAATTTCTTGCGCGAGGGAGGCCGAATTCTCGGCGAGCTTGCGCACCTCTTCGGCGACCACGGCAAAGCCCTTGCCGTGCTCGCCGGCGCGCGCCGCCTCGATCGCCGCATTCAGCGAAAGCATGTTCGTCTGGCTGGCGATGCGCGAGATCGCGTCGGCGATGTAGCGCACCTTGCTGCTGGTTTCGGCGAGCGCGTTGACGATGGCCACCATGTCCGACATGCGCGTCATCCCGTCGGTCGCCAGCGCCGCGGCGTCGCCCGCCTGCTCGCTGGCAAGCTGCGCATTTTTGGCGACGTCGGAAATCGCCAGCGTGCTCTGGTTGATGGCGCTCGCCGTCTTCTTGAGCGAACCGAGCTGGACGTTGGCGCCGTCGGAAACCTGGCTCACGGCATGGCTTGCCTGGCCGGCGGCGAGCGCGATGCGTCCCACGTCGTGCGTGATTTGCGCGTTGAGGCCGTCGGCGGCGACGGCCTGCTTCTGAAAGGCGCGAATGGCCTTGGCCATGACGCCGACTTCATCGCTTCGGCCGGCCGGAACTTCGCCGCTGACGTCGCCTTTGGCGAGCTTCGCGGTTGCCACCGCGACCATGCCGAACGGCCGCGTGATAAATACGCTGACGAGAAAAATCGCCAGGCAAACGCTTCCCACCAAACCGATGACAGCCGGAACCGTCAGAATCCAGAGGCCCGACTGCATACCCACGGCCGCGAGGCCGCCGGTAAAGGCCGCGACCAGCGCCAAGAGCGCCATCGCCAGATAAATTCTCGGCCCCAAGCCAAAGCTACCAAGATTCATCGCTCCCCCCAATGCGCCGCCCGCGCCTGTTTCGCCGCGTTCGCGGCCGACAGACCGGCGGCTACAGGCTAACCCTATTCGCCGGCTTGCGACAGGGGCAGGGCAACCTCGACTCCCGCCGCCGGTTGCAGCTCGGGGGCCTCGCCTCCCGCAGCCAAGAGCGATCCGTAGCGGCGCAGCATCCAGACGACCCGCTCGAACAGGCTGGTTATCATGTAGAGCGCACTCTGATCTTGCACCGAAAGAGCCTTGTCCGCCGCGATCACCCGGCGGCGCATCTGGTCGACGAGGCTGTCGCGATCGGCCGTCAGCTGCTGCAAGATGGCTAGGTCTTCGGCATCTGCGGAGCGCACCGCATCGTCCGCGGCCATGAGAAGCGCTGCGACGCCTTCCGATAGATTGCGGCTCAGCGACCGCATGGCTGCGACATCGAAGGCCGTCGAAAGCGCGCCCCCCAGCTCGTGCAGCGATTCATGGATCGATTGAAGCAGGCTGGTGCGAGCTTGGCGATTGGCGATCATTTCGAGGGCATCGCGCGCCGGCCCGCTGTCGGCGAGATCGCTGAGGAAGCGGCCGATTGTATCGTCGAGCGCCGTCGCGACGGGAAGCACCGCGCCGGGGTTCGGTATGGTGTCGGCGGGATCGAGATGATCGGCGACGCCCAAGTGCAGCGGCAGGAAGCTGAAGACGCGCGCCTGCTCTCGATCGACCAAGGCGAGCGCGGTATCCGGATCGCTCAACGCCTCGGGGTAGAGGTAACGCGGCGTCGAAGCCGCCTCCTCGTGGGAAGCCGGCGCCATGCGCGCCGCGAGAAGCCGCAGCGGCCGGTCGAATGGAGCTTGCGCCGCGACGGCGGCGAGCTGGCAAGCCAGATAGGTCAACGCCACTTGCCGGCTCGGGTCGTGGCTGAGAAAGCGAATGGCATGGCCGAGCAGCGGGACATGAAAGACGCGCTCGATCGCGAAAAACGGCAACAGCACGCCGATGCCGAGAATCTTGACGCCGGCCTGCAAAATGGGGAGCTGGCGCGACGTGCCCCCCACGCCGCTCGCCACCATATAGGTGCTCAGTCCCGAGCCCGCGCTGGCCCCGAAAACGATCATCATCGATTGCCCGAGGCTGAGCAGACCGGCCGAGGCCATGGCGATCGTAAGAACGGTGACGGTTGCCGAGGATTGCACCAGAACGGCGAGGACGCAGCCGATGAGAAACGCGGCCACGTCCCAATGCGCGGCCATCATCAAGCTACCGCGAACCCAGTCGACGGAGCGCAGCTCGTTCGACCCGGTGCGCATGAGTTCCAGGCCCAGAAACAGCAGGCTGATCGCGAAAAGGCCGGAAACGAGGGGCCGCCAGCGCGGCGAACGGTCGAGTTTCAAATAATAACAGAGGCCGACCGACGCGGTCATGAGAAGAACGAAGAAATGAATGTCGACCGAAACGGCGAAGACGAGCGCCGAAGTACCGACATTCGCCCAAACGAGAATGGGCACGGCCTCGCGCAACGTGATCAAGCCCGCCGTCGCCAGACTCATCAAAATGACGGTGATCGCATTCGTGCTCTGCGTCAGAGCGCCGGCCAGCGTGCCGATCAGAGCGCTCGCCGGGTAGCTTCCCGTCGATCGAGCCACCCATTGGCGCAGGCTCCGCCCGGCCAACTGCCCAAGGTTGGCGGTGATCTGCTTCGTCCCAATGAAAAAGAGCCCCAACCCCGCCAGGATCGAGAGGAATATGTCGATGATCGGCGTCACGGGAGCTTCCGCTTCGACGGAAAGCGCCAAGCTATTTAGGCCGTGTGACAGAGGGGTGACGGTTCGGTGACGGCAGACTCCGTCGCGCCC
>JASHVQ010000196.1 GCA_030044485.1 Methylovirgula sp.
TCATGTGCGCAAGGTGCCGCTCGCGCCTGACGTCGACCTCAAGACCGTGGCGCGCGGCACGCCTGGCTTCTCGGGCGCCGACTTGATGAACCTCGTCAACGAGGCGGCGCTGCTCGCGGCGCGGCGCGGCAAGCGCATCGTAACGATGAGCGAATTCGAGGACGCCAAGGACAAGATCATGATGGGCGCCGAACGGCGCACCTTGGTCATGACCGAGCAGGAGAAGATTCTTACCGCCTATCACGAGGGCGGCCACGCCATCGTCGCCCTCAACGTGCCGGCGACCGATCCCGTGCACAAGGCCACGATCATCCCGCGCGGCCGGGCGCTCGGCATGGTCATGCAGCTGCCGGAACGCGACAAGCTGTCGATGAGTTACGAGCAGATGACCTCGCGCCTCGCCGTGCTGATGGGCGGGCGCGTGTCGGAGGAAATCGTCTTCGGCAAGGAGAAGGTCACCTCCGGCGCGCAATCCGACATCGAGGCGGCGACCAAGCTGGCGCGTGCCATGGTCACCCGCTGGGGCTTCTCGGACGAACTTGGCACCGTCATGTATGGCGAAAACCAGGAGGAAGTCTTCCTCGGCTATTCGATGGGCCGCCAGCAGAACATCTCGGAAGCCACGTCGCAGAAGATCGACGCCGAAGTGCGCCGTCTGGTCGAGATGGGACTTGCCGAAGCGACCCGCATCATCACCGAGAAGCGCAGCGATCTCGAAACGCTCGCCAAAGGCCTGCTCGAATACGAAACCTTGACCGGCGAAGAGATCATGGGGCTTCTCGCCGGCCGTCCGCCGGTGCGCGATGTGCCGGACGAGACGCCGCCGCCCGCGCCGCGTCCCTCGCCGGTTCCCTCGACGGGCCGGCCGGCCAAGCCCGGGCCCGAGCCCGGGCTCGAGCCGCAGCCGCAGGTGTAAGCCGCAAAGCAAAAGGCCCGCATGAAGCGGGCCTTTTCGTTTGGGCAGCCGCGAAGCTTCGCTGTTTATGACTGGCTGCCGCCGAGCACGGTGACGGCGCGGCGGTTCTGCGACCAGCAGGAATCGTCGTTGCAGGTCGCGACCGGACGTTCCTTGCCGTAGCTGATCGTGTGGATGCGCGCCGCGTTGATGCCGCGCGCCACGAGATAGTCTTTGACCGTCTCGGCGCGCCGCGCGCCCAGCGCGAAATTGTATTCGCGCGTGCCGCGTTCGTCGGCATGGCCTTCGACGGTGAAATTATATTGCGAATATTGCGTGAGCCAGGCGGCCTGCTTGTCGAGAGTTGCCTGCGAAGTCGGGGAGAGTTCGGTCGAGTCCGTATCGAAGAAGACGCGGTCGCCGACATTGACGGCGAAATCCTGCAAGCTGCCGGGCACCGCCGCGGCGCCCGCATCGGGCGACGGATTGTGGGCGCAGGCCGCCAACGCGAGGACGAGGCCCAGGACGGCGGCGAAAACTCCCGCGCGTTTGTGAAGGCTCATGATGAACTCCTGTACTGACGGCCGGACCTGCCTGTCCTACCGAGCGCTGGTTAATCGAAGGTTCCGTAACCTTTATGAGAGCTTCACGACATGCAATGCATTGGGGCGATCGGCTACAATGGTTAAATTCCTGTGATGGCAGCAATGCGGCCGCAGTCGGGCCTTAACCATCCGCCGACAATTCGTGCGCCTGCGTTGCGCCCGCGTCACTCCTCGACGCGCGCCGCGGCGCTCGCCACCCGGAACGCATGCGGCGGGTAGACGCCGAGAATCTTGAATTCCTTGCAGAAAAACGCGAGTTCCTCGAAGGCGCGGGCGAGCGCCGGCTCTTCCGGATGGGCTTCGACGTCGGCCAAGAATTGCGTGGCCGTGAATTCGCCTTCGACCATGTAGCTTTCGAGCTTCGTCATATTGACGCCATTCGTCGCAAAGCCGCCGAGCGCTTTGTAAAGCGCGGCCGGCACGTTGCGCACGCGGAATACGAAGGTCGTAACGGCTTGCCCAACGCCGAGCTTAGGCCAGCGCGGCTGCTTCGAAAGAATGACGAAGCGCGTGGTGTTATGCGCCTCGTCCTCGATATCGGCGCGGAGAATGTCGAGGCCGTAAATCTGCGCGGCGAGCGCCGGGGCGATCGCCGCCTTGGATTTATCGCGCCATTCGGCGATTTCGCGCGCCGAGCCGGCCGTGTCGCCGCTGATATGCGGCGTCAAATCGAGGCGGCGGATGATCTTGCGGCATTGGCCTAGCGCATGCACATGGCTGTAGACCGAGCGCACTTCCTCGAGCTTCGCGCCCTTGAGACCCAGCAACTGAAAATGAATCGGCAGAAAATATTCGCCGATGATGTAGAGCCCGGCGGTCGGCAGGAGATGATGGATGTCGGCAACGCGGCCGGCCACCGAATTCTCGATGGGGATCACCGCATATTCGGCAACGCCGTCGGAGACGGCGGCGAGCACGTCTTCGAAAGAGGCCAGAGCAAGCGGCTCCGCCGCCGGATAGAGTTCGCGGCAGGCGATATGCGAATTGGCGCCGGGCTCGCCCTGATAGGCGACGTTCATTTTCGTCATCTTCGCCTCAAAATGGCGCGCGCGTTCGAGATCCAAAGGCGTATCGAGGCCGAGCCCGGCTTTGGCCGAAAGCCCAATATCGATCCGCATCCCGTCCTCGAGCGCCGCCCGCCTATAAGCATAAAGCCCGACATGATGATAGGGGCTTGCCGAGCGCGGCGCCGCGGCCGAGGCCGGCGCCTCAAGTGCCCGGTCAGCGCCGCCCAACGACCTTGATCCATTCGGATCGGGGAGTTCGTTCGGGCCCGAAATTGGCGGGGCGAGCGTTGCGATAGCGGCGGCTGGCTCGGTGAGCGGCTGGCCGCGCAGAAGTTTGGACGCGAGCCGCGCGGGCGACGATAAGCGGTTGAGACAACACAGAGGGCCGCCCGCAAAGCCTGGCGGCAAAAGGTAGCAAGTTGGGCGCGCTTATACGTGTTGCCAAGCTTGCCGCAAAGCGCCTAATCATCGGCCCAACTCGCTTGGCCAATGCGTTGCCGGAATCGCAGTCAACAAGGCGGGGTTTGGGGAGATGAAGATCTACGAACTCAACAAGATCGCCGGCGCCATTCTCGGTTGCCTGCTCTTCGTGCAGGTCGTCGCCCTCATTTCGGATGCGATCTTCTCGCGTCAGCCGCCCGCCAAAGCGGGCTATAATCTCCCGGCCGCGCAAGAAAATGCCTCGCCCGAGGGCAAGCCTGCGCCGCAATTGTCTTTGCCCGAACTTCTCGCCAAGGCCGACCCGAAGAAGGGCGAGGACGACACCAAGCCCTGCCAGGCGTGCCACAATTTCGAAA
>JASHVQ010000197.1 GCA_030044485.1 Methylovirgula sp.
GCGCCGGATCGGCGCGCGCCGCGAGCAGAACGAAGCCGTTGCGGGCCCGCGCGAAACTGACGCCGGCGACGACCAAGGTCTCCTCGCCCATATGTTGGGCCGCGCCGGGCACGCCGCGCGCCAGAAGCCTGAACGGATTTTCGCGGGCGAGCGCCGCCGCCGAAAGGCGGCGCGCGACATAAAACTCGCCGTGCAGATCGAATGGCAATGCGGTCCATCGCCCGCCGATTTCGCCGCTATGCGCGGCGAGCAAGGCGCGAACGTCGGGCTGCAAGCAGTCGATATGGATGTGGAGCTGGTTCTGGCTGCGCGACAGCGCCGAATTTATGGCAAGCCCGATATCGTCCCAGGCGAGCGCGCCTTTGGCCGCCGCCGAGACATAGCGACGGTTGTCCCAAGCCTCGGCCCAATAATTCGGCGCATTCGGCGCGAGGATTTCCGGATCGTCGATGCCCGAAAGCCTGCGGGTCGCGATCAGCAGATATTGCGCGACGCCGACGCGATCTTTGAGGACGACATAGCCTTTGTCGACTCCGCGCCTGAGATCGACGCGCACGCAAGGCGCGGGGTTGGCGTGCGCCCGCTCGTCCGGCACGCATTGATCGTGGGCGATCTTCCATAGAGCGTCGTGGTCGACGTCGGCGCGGGGGGCCGCGGGCGCCGCCAAGATGAGCAAGGCCGTCAGCCCGAATATTCGCAACATGAGCTTCGATATCGCGCCCGCATGTCATGAAGCCCGCATGTCATGAATATGAGAGCATGCGTTTCGCCGCAGCGCTTCCGCTCGAGAGCGCCGCTTCGACAGTGCCCGTCGCTTCGCCCTTGTAGAGCCCTTCGCCGGCGAAGAACAGCCGGTTCTCTAGCGGCTCGCGCAGTACATCCACCGCCGCGCCGGACTCGGGCGTCGGATAGGAATAGGCGCCGCGCGCGTAAGGATCGGCGCTCCAGTTGACGATGTGCGCCGCCGCCAACTCGCCGCGCAAAATATCCATATCGACCTTGAAAATCCCGGCGAGCGAGGCGAGCGCGGTTTCGAGAAGATCGGCCTCGGAGAATTTGGAGAGCGCCCGCGCCCTCGGTCCCGCCAGCCAGCCGGTCAAGGTGGCATGCGGCTCGGGATATTGCGTCCACCACGTGGGCACGGTTTCTCGCGACAGGATGAAGGACAGGCGCGCGAAGTTCTTGCCACGCGCCTTTGCCCACCATTTCGAGCGAAAGCGCAAGAGACTCTTGATGACCGTGCCGAAACCGATTTGCGCGGCCGCCTCGAGTTTGCGCGGCAGCGCCGGCGTAAAATCGATGTGGGCCAGCAGCGGCAAAGGGACGGTGACCAACGCCTGCGAAGCTGCATAGGCCGAGCCGTCGGCACAGCGCAGTTTTATGCCCGCCGCGCCAAGCGCAATGGCGCTGACCTCTTTGCCAAGCAAGATCGAACCGCCGCGCCGGGCGATCTCCTTTTCGAGGAAGCGCGTCAGCAGGCCATAGCCTTGCTTGATGTTCGTCTGTCCCCAGCCGCTTTGGCCGAGAATTTCGGCGCGCAGCGCAAGGGCACTGAAACGCGCCGGATCGGCGGCGTCATAGCCTTCAACGCGACGGAAGATCGACTCGCGCAGCCGCGCATATTTTTCGCCGCCGAGATATTGCTCGAAGAATTGCGCAACCGGCATGTCGCGTTTCAAGTCCCGCAACTTCGCTTCGAGCGCCTCTTCATCGGCCGGCGGCCATTCGCCGGAGCGCGGTTCGCCTTCGAAGACGGTCCACCATTCTCCGGAACTTTCGTAGGTCGTGGCGCCTGCCGCCTTGAGAAGCGCCCTCGAGATCGGCGCTTCTCCATGCACGAATTCCGCGCCGCCCTGCGCCGGATAGCCGAACTCTTCTGCGGGCAGAGGAAAGATTCGCCCGCCGATGCGGGCGCGGGCTTCGAGCACGGCGAGTTTTTTGCCCGCCTCCGCGAGATCGCGAGCCGCAATCAACCCCGCGGCGCCGGCTCCGACGATCAAGATGTCATATTGCATGTGAGGTCAACGTCTCAGCGCCGCTGCAGGATCCCGGGCAGGCGCGCCTGCCAGCCGTGCCTTTCGAGTTCCGGATCGAGATGTTCTTCCTGCGGATAGCCGATGCAAAGATAGGCGACGAGCCGCCAGGCGCCGGGCACATCGAGGATCGCGGCGATCTTCAGCGGATCGAGGATCGAGACCCAGCCGACGCCGAGGCCCCGCGCCCGCGCCGCGAGCGCCAGGTTCTGGATCGCGCCGACCACGGAATAGCAGAGCGTCTCGGGCATCGTCGCGCGCCCCAGGCCGCGCCCGGCTTGCGTCTCTATATCGCAGAAGACCGCAAGATGGATGGGCGCTTCGCGCAGGCCGGCGAGCTTCAAGCGTGCATAAAGCGCCGCCATCTCGCTTTCGTAAGAGGCGAGCGCCGCGGCATTGCAGCGCTCGAAATCGGCGATCACCTCTTTGCGCAGCGCTTCGCTTTCGACGGCGACGAAACGCCAAGGCTGGCTATGGCCGACGCTCGGCGCAAGCGCCGCCAGAGCGACAAGCTCGTCGAGCGCCGCGCCATCGACCGGCGCGGCGCTGAAACGGCGCACGTCGCGCCGCCAGCGGAAGAGTTCGTCGAGCAAGTTCAGGAAATCCGCGTCGAAACGCGGCGGTTCCGGTCCCTCTGCGCCTCGGGTCATGGCGCAGATTAGCGCGTCGCGCGGCAAGAGGCGATTCTTCAAGAGGCGATTCTCATGGGGCACGCGCGAAATCGAGCAGGCCGCTCGTATAGCTCTCGACCACATCGGCGAGCGGCTTGCCGTTTCCGTCATAGACGACGGCATGATGCCGGAAGAGTACGGGGGGGATGGAGAGCGCCGCGTTGGGATGATCGGCCAACGCCGGCGCCATGTCCCATCCCGCCGGCAGCGGATGCCAGAGAATTGT
>JASHVQ010000012.1 GCA_030044485.1 Methylovirgula sp.
GTCGGTGATCGAAATGACGTTGGTCGGAATATAGGCCGAGACGTCGTTGGCCTGGGTTTCGATGACCGGCAGCGCGGTCAGCGAGCCGCCGCCGTGTTCGTCGTTGAGCTTGGCGGCGCGTTCGAGCAGCCGCGAATGCAGATAGAAGACGTCGCCCGGATAGGCCTCGCGCCCCGGCGGGCGGCGCAGCAGCAGCGACATCTGCCGATAGGCGACGGCCTGTTTGGAGAGGTCGTCGTAAATCATGAGGCCGTGCATTCCGTTGTCGCGGAAATATTCGCCCATGGCGCAGCCGGAGAAGGGCGCGAGGAACTGCATGGGCGCGGGATCCGAGGCGGTCGCGGCGACGACGATCGAATAGTCGAGCGCCCCCTGCTCTTCGAGAACCTTGACGAATTGCGCGACCGTCGAGCGCTTCTGGCCGACCGCGACGTAGATGCAGTAGAGCTTGATCTTCTCGTCGCCGGTGGCGTTGAGCGGCTTCTGGTTAAGGATCGTGTCGAGCGCGATCGCCGTCTTGCCGGTCTGCCGGTCGCCGATGATGAGTTCGCGCTGGCCGCGCCCGATGGGGATCAGCGCGTCGATGGCCTTGAGCCCGGTCGCCATCGGCTCGTGCACCGATTTGCGCGGAATGATGCCGGGCGCCTTGACGTCGACGCGGGCGCGGCGCGTGGCGTTGATCGGGCCCTTGCCGTCGATCGGATTGCCGAGCGCGTCGACGACGCGGCCGAGCAATTCCTTGCCGACCGGCACGTCGACGATGGCGCCGGTGCGCTTGACCGTCTGGCCTTCTTCGATCTCGCGGTCGCTGCCGAAGATGACGATGCCGACATTGTCCGTCTCGAGGTTGAGCGCCATGCCGCGCACGCCCGACTCGAAGGCGACCATCTCGCCCGCCTGGACATTGTCGAGGCCGTAGACGTGGGCGATGCCGTCGCCGACCGACAATACCTGTCCGACCTCGGTCAGTTCGGCCTCATTGCCGAAGTTGGCGATCTCCTGTTTGAGAATCGCCGAAATCTCAGCGGCGCGGATATCCATCAGCCGACCTCTTTCATACGGGCGCGAAGCGAATTGAGTTTGGTTCTGAGCGAGGCGTCGACCATGCGCGAGCCGAGCTTCACGATAAGCCCGCCGATGATCTCGGGATCGATTTTCGTCGTGATTTCGACCGATTTGCCGCCGGTCAATTCGGCGAGCGCGGCCTTCAAGGCCTCGACGTGCCTATCCTTGAGCGGCTCGGCGACCGTGACTTCGGCGCGGATGCGGCCCTTGTAGTAGTCGAGGAGCTTATGGAAATTGTCGAGCATTTCGGCGACCGCGAAGAGCCGGCGCTTTTGCGCGACAAGTTTCAGAAAATTGGCGGAGACGCCGGAAACCCCGGCGCGATTGAGGATGGAGTCGAGCGCATTCAACTGTTCTTCGGCGGAATGCAGCGGGCTCTTGACGAAGCGCTGCAGATCGGCGCTTTCGGCGATGAGCGCGGCAAATTTGGCGAGGTCGGCGGCGACTTTGTCGGTGAGCCCTTCTTCCTCGGCAAGCTCATAGAGCGCCAAGGCATAGCGCCCCGCCATTCCCGATACGATCGTCGCGTCTTGCGCCAAGACTAAACCCTTGAAATCATGGGGCGTAGCCCGGCTCGCGGCAAAGGAAAGCGCAGGCTTGAAAGAGACCGGAATGGCGCGAGAAACCCGCCGCCACGCAGGGCGTGCGTGACTAACACACGCGTTTTTGACGCGCAACCCTGCTATGTCGCAGCGGCTGGCGTCGGCCGCATCAAGCTCTATATTGACGGTGGTAAGCGGAGGCAGCGCATGGCGGCGACGGTGACTTCGGTCAAACTCGATATTCCGGCCGTCGATTTCCGGCTTCCCGCCACCGACGGCAAGACCTACACGTTTGACGCCGTGGCCGGCCGAAACGGCACCGTTATCGTCTTCATCTGCAACCATTGCCCCTACGTAATTGCGGTCATCGACCGGCTCGTCGCCGACGCAAGCGCGCTGATGGCCGAAGGCATCGGCTTTGCCGCCATTTGTTCGAACGATGCCTCGACCCATCCGGACGATTCCTTCCCCAATATGAAGAAATTCGCCGCCAAGCATAAATTCCCCTTCCCCTATCTGCATGACGAAAGCCAGAAGGTGGCGCGCGCCTATGACGCGGTCTGCACGCCGGATTTCTTCGGCTTCGACAGAGACCGCAGGCTCAAATACCGCGGCCGGCTCGACGCCGGCCGCACCAACCCGCCGCCGGCGGGCGCAAGGCGCGAACTCGTCGAAGCCATGCGCCTCATCGCCAAGACCGGCAAGGCGCCCGACGACCAGCAGCCGTCGATCGGCTGTTCCATCAAATGGAAGGCAGGCTGACATGGGCGCGCCCCGCGAGATCGAGGAAGGCTACGAGGTCTTCACCCATGACGGCGACGAGGCCTTCGGCGCGGTGCGCGAGGTCGCGCCGCACGGACGGCCGGAACTCACCGTCTATGTCGAGAATAATGGTGATTTCGCCGTGCCTTTCTCGGCGATCATCGATGTTCATTCGGGCAAGGTGATCGTCGATTGCGGGAAACTCGATCCGCGGTTGAAGCAGGCGATCGGCCACGCGCACGACGCCGAGGATCCGAATTACGAGGCGCCCTAGCGCCGCTCACAGAAAACTCTGCGGATCGACGTCGACCGCGACCCGCACCCCGCCGCGCTCGGGCGGCGCGGTGGCGAGCATGGCGCGCAAGAAGCCTTGAAGATCGGCGGCGCGCGGCGCGCGTACCAGCAGCCGGACGCGATGCCGGCCGCGGATCACGGCGATTGGCGCCTCCGCCGGTCCGAGAAGGGTGATTTCGTCGTCGCCGGCGATTCCGCCAAGCGCCGCGAGCCGCCACTTGGGATTTGCCGGCAAATCGTGAGCGGCGCGGATCAGGGCGCGCGCCTGCGCCTCGGCCGCACCCTTGTCCTTGCCCGACACGACGAGCGCGGCGAGCCGCCCGAAGGGCGGCAGGCCGGCGCGGCGGCGCTGTTCGCTCTCCTCGCTGTAGAAGCGCTCGGCATCTCCCGAAAGAAGGGCGCGGATGACCGGATGATCCGGCTGCCAGGTCTGCACGAGGCCGCGGCCGAGGCGGTCGAAGCGCCCGGCGCGGCCCGTCACCTGCTGCAGGATCTG